>SBFZ01000242.1 GCA_006227095.1 Bacteroidota bacterium
ATAACGGGTATGTCTTCCGGAACCAATCTTAACGGAAAAACCTATACCCTGACAATCCTCAACCCGCTTGAGTGGCATGCAGCCTGCCGTTTCCTTGTAAGAGGCACCATCAATTTTGATGTTGAAGGCATTGAGCCTTTCGAACTTGACTACGGCACTGGTGAATGTGATGCAGCAGCTACCCTCTCAAGGGGCGATGAATCAAAGGAGATAACCCTCCGTTACCGCCATCCGAAATACACAGATATTCGTTGATCTTCCCTGACCCGCCCGGTTTTACGGAACTGTCCTGCGGGTAGATAAAAAAGAAATCCCGGTCATGTCAGGCCGGGATTCTTTTTTACTTCATTTATTATTTTATACTCCGGGTAATTTCAGTTATACCATCATGATATTTTATGAAGCCTTGAGTATCTTCATGTCCACCCTCTCAAGCTTATGTGAAGCATACTCGGTGGTGACTGAGAACTCTTTTGCTTCGCCGGATGGCAGTTCGAACATGGCATCCATCATAATGGCTTCACAGATGGCACGCAGGCCTCTTGCTCCCAGCCTGAACTCCACAGCCTTGTCAACTATGTAGTCAAGTGCCTCAGGGGTAAAGCTGAGCTCGATGTCGTCCATTGCAAAGAGCTTGACATACTGCTTGGTGATGGCGTTCTTCGGCTCGGTAAGGATCTCTCTCAGGGCCTTGCGGTCAAGAGGAGAGAGATGTGTCAGTACCGGAAGCCTGCCGACGATCTCGGGGATGAGCCCGTAGGCACGCAGATCCTGCGGTGCAATATATTTCAGGAGATCATCCTTGTCATAATGGTCACGGGAACGGCTGGCAGTGTATCCTACCACCGAGGTGTTCAGCCTGTGGGCTATCTTCCTTTCAATTCCTTCAAAGGCTCCGCCACAGATAAAGAGTATGTTGCGGGTGTCAACGGGAATCATCTTCTGCTCCGGATGTTTCCTGCCTCCCTGGGGAGGAACGTTGACAACCGATCCCTCAAGAAGCTTGAGCAGTCCCTGCTGCACACCCTCGCCGGAGACATCGCGGGTTATGGAAGGATTGTCACCCTTGCGGGCTATCTTGTCAATCTCGTCAATGAATACAATCCCTTTTTCGGCTGCCTTGACATCATAATCGGCATTCTGGAGAAGGCGGGTCAGCAGGCTCTCAATGTCTTCACCCACGTAACCGGCCTCAGTCAGTACTGTGGCGTCAACAATGGTGAAGGGAACATGGAGCATCCTTGCGATGGTACGGGCCAGAAGTGTCTTGCCTGTGCCGGTCTCGCCCATCAGGATAATGTTTGACTTTTCGATCTCCACATCATCACTGTCGCTCTTCTGCATCAGCCGCTTGTAATGGTTGTAAACGGCAACCGATAGTATCTTCTTTGCCCTGTCCTGCCCGATGACATACTGATCGAGGAACTTCTTTATCTCGTCAGGTTTACGGAGCTTGATGCCATCAAGGTTGAAGCTGGACTTTCCGCCCATCTCCTCCACCATAATATTATGGGCCTGTTCAATGCAGTGATCGCATATATGGCCCTCAAGACCTGCAATCAGAAGGTTTGCCTCTTTCTTTGTGCGTCCGCAGAACGAGCATTTATCCATCAGGTAAAAGAATTATTTCTTGTTTCTGGCGAGGACCTCGTCGATCATGCCGTAGTCCCTGGCTTCACCGGCAGTCATCCAGTGGTCGCGGTCAGCATCCTTTTCCACTTTTTCAAGAGGCTGGCCGGTATGCAGTGCTATGACCTCGTAAAGTTCCTTCTTGATTTTAAGGATCTCCTTGACGGCTATCTCAATATCAGAAGCCTGTCCCTCTGCACCTCCCATAGGCTGATGTATCATTATGCGTGAGTGCTTGAGTGCAGAACGCTTCCCCTTTGTTCCTGCCGTCAGCAGCACGGCACCCATCGAGGCTGCCATGCCGGTGCAGATGGTCGCCACGTCGGCAGAGATGTACTGCATGGTGTCATAGATGCCCATACCTGCGTGGACCACTCCGCCGGGGGTGTTGATGTAGATCTGGATATCCTTGCCCGGATCAGATGAATCAAGATAGAGCAACTGGGCCTGTATGATGTTGGCCACATAGTCGTCAACAGGCAGCCCCAGGAAAATGATGCGGTCCATCATCAGCCTCGAGAAAACATCCATTGAAGCCACATTCAGCTGGCGTTCCTCTATGATCGTGGGTGAAATGTACCCGTTGCTTGCCGAGATGTAACGGTGCATCGTAAGACTGCTGATACCGAAACGATCAGTGGCGTATTTTCTGAAATCCTTTATGTCTGACATGATCAAATACTCTTGGTGAATGCCAAATATACGAATTTATACCCTTAATAGTTTCATTTGTTGCCGAAGAGCTTGTTGAACTCCTCCGGTGTGACGGTCTTGTCATCAACCTTTACCGTGTCAATGATGATGCCGAGTACCCTGGTGTCAAGAACCTTTTCGGCTATGCGCCGGGCCTCTTCCTCCTTCTTGAGAAAATCCCTGGCGAATGATGTTATCTGCTCATCGGTAGCATAATGCAGTCCGTACTGGGCGAACTGGGCACGGGTGAACGCCTTCGCCTCATCGAGTATTTCCTCTTCGGTTATTTTCAGCTCGTTGTTTTTTGCCACCCTGTTCTTTATCAGCTGCCAGCGGAGGTCATCACGGAAATGGTCAAAATCCTTTTCTATGTCTTCGGCCGTGGTCTTTTCATTTACCTTCAGCAACCACCTTTTCAGGAAGTCATCCGGCAGTTCGAAGGGGGTCTTCTCCAGCACGAGGTCACGTGCGTCAGTGCGCAGTTTGTATTCAGTTTCGCGGTTGAAATACTCCTTTATCTCATCTGTTACCTTAGCCTCGAATTCTGCAGCTGAGTTGACAGTTCCTTCGCCGTATACCCTGTCCCACAACTCCTGGTCATTCTCTGCCGGGGTGAAACGTGAAACCTCCCTGACTGTGATTGTGTAGTCTCCTCCAAGATCCTTTACCTCATCCTTCTGCTTCTTCAGCAGGCCGGCTATCTCATAATCATTCGGGAAGGCCCTGCGGATATCAAAGGTCACTGTGTCACCGGCACTTTTGCCGAGGAATTCCTTCTTTATTTCTTCGTCCTTTACCATCTCTACCGACAGGGAGGCTTCCTCATTCATTACCGTTCCGTCAGCTGATGCCACGGTCCCCTTCAGCATATCCTTCTCCTCTGATTTCTCAGCTGTGATGAACTGCCCATACCTGCGGGCATAGTTGTCAACATAGTCGGCCACCATTTTGGTGTCAGGCTCAATGAGGTAGCGGGTCAGCTTCTGCTTTTTGGTCAGGTTCACCTCAAACTCAGGGGCCAGTCCCAGTTCAAAGGTGAAGCTGAATTCCTCCGAATTCTCCGGGTCAAATGAGTGTCCTTCATGCTTTGGAAGCGGGTCACCCAGTATATCGAGGTTCTCATTCTTTATATAGTCAGACAGGCTTTCGGAGACGATGTTGTTTATCTCATCAACGAGCACGGTGGTGCCGTACATCTTCCTGATAAGCTGGATGGGCACATGCCCGGGGCGGAATCCCCTGATGCTTGCCGTTCTCCGGTATTCCCTCAGTTTTTTGTCGACTTTTTCCTCATAGTCGGCCTTTGCAATATCAATCCTGACGGTTGCGTTCAGTGCGTCAATGTTCTCTCTGGTGACATTCATATTGTAACAGTTTACTATCGATTTAAAAACCGCCTTAACCTGCGCCCTGGGGCGGAGTGTAAGGGCGGTTCAGGTGTCTGGTGCGGATGAAGGGACTCGAACCCCCACGCCCTGAGGCACAAGATCCTAAGTCTTGCTCGGCTACCAATTACGACACATCCGCAAAAAGTGGTGCAAAAGTAGTAAAAAATATCAGGAAACCAAAGCAGTAGGGTTAAATTACCTCCTGAGTTCGAAGTTCTTACCGAGATAGACATTTCTTACCTGCTCATCATCAGCAAGCTGGGCGGCAGTACCCTGCTTGAGTATCTTCCCCTCGAAGAGGAGGTATGCCCGATCAGTGATGGAGAGGGTCTCGTGAACGTTATGGTCGGTAATCAGGATGCCTATATTCTTGTCTTTCAGGTGAGAGACAATCATCTGGATATCTTCAACGGCGATGGGGTCAACGCCTGCAAAGGGTTCGTCGAGCAGGATGAAGTTTGGTTTGAGAGCCAGTGCACGTGCTATCTCGGTACGGCGCCGTTCGCCTCCTGACAGCTGAATACCAAGGCTCTTGCGGATTCGTGTGAGGCCGAATTCCTCGAGGAGCATCTCCTGCCGTTCCTTTCTCTCCTCCCTGGTCAGGTCAGAGAGTTCCATGACGGCCATCAGGTTGTCTTCCACACTCAGTTTGCGGAAGACTGATGCTTCCTGTGCAAGGTAGCCTATTCCCAGGCGCGACCTGCGGTACATGGGGTAGTCGGTGATCTCGGTGTTGTCAAGCCAGATATGGCCGTCATTGGGCCGGATAAGACCTACGATCATGTAGAAGGTTGTGGTCTTGCCGGCACCGTTTGGACCAAGCAGACCCACTATCTCACCCTGCTCAACCTCAACGGAGACCTCATTGACAACTGTCCTTGCCTTGTATCGTTTTACCAGGTCTGTTGTATGCAGTTTCATAGTCTCACTGTTTATCGCCGGCTGATTCTTCGTTCCCCTGGTCACTGCCATCCCTGCCTTCGCTGCCATCCGGACCCTTTGCACCAGAAATGTCTTCCTGCATATGAGTCTCAGCTCCGGCTTCAGACTCCCGCCCGGCTGCCTCCTTTTCTGCCTTTGCCTCTCTCTCTGCGGCGGCCTTTTCTGCTTTCAGTTTCGCATCCCTCTCTGCGGCGGCCTTTTCTGCTTTTGCCTTTGCTTCCCGCTCTGCTGCAGCCTCTGCCTCAGCTTCGGCTGCGTCAGCCTTCTCCCTTTTCCTGACCACCCTTCTGGCAATAAAGATACTGGCTTCATAAAGCAGGATGAGCGGAATGGTTACAAGAATAAGGCTGAATATATCCGGAGGTGTAATAACGGCAGCCAGGATGAGTACGATTACAATGGCGTGCCTGCGGTACTTTTTCATGAACTCAGGTGTGATGACACCTATCCGGGCCAGGAAGAATACCACTATGGGAAGTTCGAATGTAACTCCTGCAGACAGGGCCACCGATGTCACGGATCCGATATATGATGTTATGTTTATCTGGTTTGTGACAATGTCACTCACCCTGTATGAACCCAAAAAGTTTATGGAAAGAGGGGAGATGATGAAATATCCGAACAAAACACCGGTAAGGAAAAGCAGTGAAGCCATGGTCACGGCACCACGGGCATATTTCCGTTCTTTTTCGTAAAGTGCAGGCCTGAAGAACGACCAGAACTCCCAGAAGACATAAGGGAATGCAAGGATCAGTCCCGCCACGAGGGATATGTTGATGTGGGTGGTGAACTGACCTGACATTTTAATGCTTATCAGTTCCACCGGGTCCTGGTTGATGCAAAGTACAGGAGCGTTGACCAGATCGGCAAGACGGCAGAGGAGTCTGTTGGTTATGAAGTCGGGGTTGTTGGGGGCAAGGATTATATGGTCAAAGATTATATTCTTGAAGATAAAAGCCACTATTGCCCCGGCCACCACGGCCACCAGGGCCCTGATGATATGCCACCTCAGCTCCTCCAGGTGCTGAAGGAAGGTCATCTCACCATCGCCGTTTTTACTGTTCGTCTTGCTTTTGCCGGCCATACCTGGCGCCTTTGTTGAAGCGTGTAAAGATAGGTAAAACTTATATTTCAAAACAATACTCATGTGTCTGCCGGCCTGAATTCCCTCCGTTTCACCTCCCTGGCCTTGATCCGGGGTAACCTCCCAGGCTTCCCCGGTAGTTCCGGGTGTTATGGCACAGTTTCATCCGTATGCCCGCGAGCCATCTCCCGCCACCGGGGAAACCCTCGCCTCCGTGGATACTATCATCTCCGCCAGGCTCTTCCCCGCCCCGCCGGAAAGCCCTGTAATAAATTAATGAGTGTTGAAAAAAGTTTTGATGTATATTTAAATTAAAGTTAAATTTGATAGACGGGTAATAAATTGGTTGAAGTTTGCGTAACTTGTTATTAGAATAAATATCCGATAAAAGAGGGGGAGAGGAAATATCATATGTATACTGATGCTTCCATACACGATTATCTGAAGAGATATTTCGGGTTTGACACTTTCAAGGGAAAC
>SBFZ01000224.1 GCA_006227095.1 Bacteroidota bacterium
AGCAATGATTATCCCCAGCGGGATCACAAAAAGTGCAAGTAATTTCAACGGTTTCATCTTATGCTATTTTCGTTGTTTGTTGTTTAACCTTCCATATAACAAATTGTTCATCCGGTCTTTCAAAAGCCCCGGGCAGTTTCCGGCTGGCAGATCCGGCGTTCTCGCCTGTCTGATCAGTACTCCTCCCTGGGCCACTTCTTCTCAGCCCATTCAGCCACAATAAACATACCAAGAGCTGCAATGATCAGGAAAAGCCCGAAGAGTCCGTCTGACATGCCAAGCTTTTCACTTACCTTCGGCTCACCGAGATACTTTGCGAAATACATTTTTTCCCACCAGGGATAGGTGAAAGCGAAGCCGTAAACACCTATAAACAGTCCGCCTATAAACACCATGGCATCGATTTTACCGATTGCAGCACCGCAGAAGCTTGTTCCGGGGCAGAAGCCGCCCATGATGAATCCGGCACCCATAATGACGCCGCCGATGATGGCGGATGTCAGGTATGTCGGGTTTACGTATACAAGGTCAAGGTCAACCCAGCCGAAGAGGCTCATGAAGAGCAGTCCGAGCATGGCTGTTATGGCCCCGGTGAAAAAGACCTTCAGAACTACGGTGTCATACCCGTAAAAGATTCCGGCCAGCTTGCGGCTTGATGAGAAGCCTGAGCTTTCGAGTACCCAGCCGAATGCGATTCCGATGAAGAATGCAAGGAGAAAATTGGTGTTCTCCGATATTATTTCATTTGGTGCGAGTGGTCCCATTGTTTTCCTCCTTTAGTTAAATCCAGTTTCTCCTGAAGAAATATGCAAGTGCGAATGCTGTTCCGAAGATGCCCATCATGGTAACGAAGCCGCCCAGAGAGAGGACGGCCATTCCACTGAGGGCCGATCCGCTGGTGCATCCCCGGCCGATCTGTGATCCGAAACCAAAGAGAATACCTCCCGCCAGTGCGAAGATCAGCCTTCTTTTTGAAGTTATTTTCGGTGAGTGTTCCACCTTAAGCTTCAGCCTGCCGGCCACTGCGCCCGAGAGAAAACCTCCGACGATGACGCCCATCATCTGGAAGACAAGCCATGACTTCATCGGGTTATCGCCGTGAGATCCGGCATACTCCTCCATAAACGGCATTGTTTCAGATGCATTCTTATCCACTGCCTGTATTGAAGTTGCCACTACACTCTTGACGGCACCGCTTGCTCCCAGGCCCCTGCCCGAGACAAAATTGGCGGCAAGCAGTACGAGGCCGAGGAGCACGCCCCCTACATAAGGGTTAAGGTATCTTCTGCTCCTCTCTGTTGTTGTATTGTTGCTCATATTCTGTTGAATTTTGTTGTTTTCAGTATAACCAGCGGCTCACCTGGCCTGCAAAGACAAAGACGAACCTGAACATCAGGCTTCCGAAGAGTACAAGTACACCCGGGATAACCGCCGGGATATGCCGCCCCCTCAGTTCCATAAGGTCAAGCACCCCGGGGATAATTATTCCTATTATCACCACGAAGATCCAGAAGACCATAGTATATTCTCCTCCGAGGAAAAGCCCGGCTGCCTCTATCTGTACCTGCGTGCTTGCAAGGAAGCCCATGAACATATGAACTATCAGGAAGAGCTCCACCCCGAGGATTATCAGGTCAATCTTTGTGAAAAGGAGTCGTTCTTCCCTGTTTTTTGATGCCAGGACTATGGCTGCAGCTCCGGCTGAAAGGCCTGATGCCAGGAAGAGAGGCCCGAGCACCGAAGTGTTCCACAGGGGCCTTGCGTTGAATGCCGAAAGAAGGATACCGGTATAAACACCAGTGATAATTGCAAATATCAGTATTACCCAGGCGAGATGCTTCTTGTATTTATTAAAGAAAACCTCCAGTTCCTTCAGCCAGTTGTATTTCCAGTCCCAGTTGGGGAAAAACTCCCGTATATGGAGTGCGCACCATATGAATGATGCCGTGGTGATAACCAGCAGCGTCCAGGCACCCCATGACATGGGCGACTCAAGTCTTATAGTAGTGTACAGTTGCCAGAAGAAGGCCTTGTGGCGCAGATCATAGAAGAGGGCTGCAAGGCCTATAACCAGGGCTATGGGAGCAATGAACGGCACCCGGCGCACGGCAGAGCGGTATTCATTCTCCTTACCCATAAGGTAGTAAAGTGCAGCAAAGAAGAGTACCCCGGCGGCCAGTCCTCCAAGGAACAGGTAAAGCGGTATCGGCCAGTGCCAGATATGCAGGTGGGGATCAACCATCAGGTTTTCCCGGCCGCTTATGATAAGTTCTTCATTCATCGTCAGATCAGATTAGGAAATAAAGATGTGGTTTCGTTCCTGCCTCGGGAATGAGGGTTTTGGACTTGCGTTTTTTCAGGACAATGCTTACCTCGCTGTTGGGGTCATCAAGGTCACCGAAATACATGCATTTCGTCGGGCATACAGAAACGCATGCCGGCTTCATCCCCTGGTTAACCCTGTGGATGCAGAAGGTACACTTGTCAACATAGCCTTTGGGATGCGGGTAACGTGCATCATAGGGGCATGATGCTATACATGCCCCGCAGCCTATGCACTTGTTCGGAGTCACCAGAACGATGCCTCCGTCAACAATATGACTTGCACCGGTGGGGCAACATCTCACACACGGCGCATTCTCACAGTGGTTGCACCTCTCCGAGCGAAGTTCAACCTCCAGCTGCGGGTAGGTTCCGTCCATCACCTCTACAACCCAGTCACGGCAGTAGCCTATCGGCACATTGTTCTCGGTCTGGCATGCCACAACGCAGTCGCTGCATCCCACACACTTCTTTGTATCTATGGCCATTGCATATCTCATGACATCACCTCCTCTCCTGAAAGGTCAGTGACAAAGGTCACGAAATTGCCCCTCATTCCGGTGCCTCCCATGACAGGGTCAACATGCACCTTTGTGATGAGATTGGTGTCGCTGGCCCCCTTGCCGTAACATCGTCGCAGCCTCTTATCGTCGTGTCCGAAACCATGAACCATGTAAACAGAGTCCCACCTTATCCGTTCGGTAACCCTGACCTTTATGGGGAATTCAGACCGCTTTCCGTCCTGGTTGACAAGGTGAATATACTGCCCGGTGCTGAGCCCCCACTCCTTTGCCACACGCGGATTGACCCAAACGCTGTTTTCATCCATCAGGTCCGTAAGGTTGGGGTTGTTTGAGGTACGGCTGAAGGTATGCATAGGGGCCCTGCCATAGTTAAGCCGGTAGAATCCGGGCGGCGGTTCCTCGTGGGCCGTGTATTTCGGCAACGGATCATACCCGGCTTCCTCCAGGGAAGTGGAGTATAGCTCGATCTTGCCCGTAGGGGTATAGAACTCAACATCTTCATCAGGAGCAAAATAGAGATCGTCATAGCTTCTGTCAAAGGTCTTTACTCCGATTCTCATCATCTCCTCCAGGCTGCTCCCCACCTGCTTCAGCTGCCAGTCAAGCTGGTCTTCGAGTTTCTCAAACGGGAAATAGTCAATAAGGTCAAGACGCTTTGCAAGTTCCCTTGCCATCCAGAATGCCGGTCTGGTATCATACATCGGCTCTGCGGCAGGGGCCCTCAGTGCTATCTGTGGCCTGCGGTGCGGTCCGACCCTGATATCATCAAATCTTTCAAGGTAAGTGCACTCTGGCAGCACCACGTCAGCCCAGCCGGTAATCTCCATTGGCATGGTATCAATCACAACCAGCAGCTGGAGTGCCTGGATGGCCTTCAGGGTATTCTCCTGGTTGGGAAGGGTCTCGATAAGGTTTGTACCGTTTACGATCCATCCCTGGAACTGGCAGTGCCGGCTCGGGTCAGGGATAGTGGCATCACACAGTCCGTTGGCCAGCACCGTGTCTGCCATCTTATAGAGGTCAGGAAACTCGGTTCGCCATGACCGCTTTGGTGTCGGGTATGGCGGATGAACCGGCTCCGGCAGCTCGAATGACTCCGGGCGGTAGAAGCCGCCGCGCCTGCCCCATGAGCCCAGCAGTGCGTTCAGTATGGCTACGGCCCTGAGTCTCTGGGTGTCATCACCGTACCATGTGACATGACGGCCCGGATGGACTATCACGGCAGGCGCGGCGTTGGCCATCTCCCGGGCTGTCTCGCGGATCATGGTTGGGTCAATGGTGGTGATGCCGTATGCCCACTCAGGGGTCATGTTTTTCACATGCGCCTTGAGGTATTCAAAGCCATAGGTATACTTTTCAACATAGGCCTTGTCATACAGCTCTTCGTTTATTATCACGTTGATCCAGGCGAGCAGCAGTGCCAGGTCAGTGGCAGGTTTTATCGGCAGCCAGAATTTTGACTTGCCTGCCACGGTTGAAAAGCGCGGATCAACCGTAATGATTGATGCGCCCTTGTCAATGGCATCAGACATCTCCTGCACCTGGCCGTTATGCATGTTCTCTCCAAGGTGGCTTCCTATCAGCACCAGGCACCTGGTATCACGGATGTCGGTTCTTTCAGGGCTCTCGATGGTCTCCCCGAAGGTAGCCTGGAAGGCCACTTCGCGCGGACCACGGCACTGAGCATATGAAGGTGCCGCTATATGTGGCGAGCCCATGGCCTTCAGCAGGGTGGAGAAGTACTTTCCGCCGGAGCCGTGGGTGAAGAGTGCAATGCACTCCGGGCCATGTTCTGCAGATATAACCTTGATTTTTTCCGCGATATAGTCAAAGGCCTCCTCCCAGCTGGCTTCCCTGAAACTCTGCTTGCCCCGCTCCTCTGTGCGTATCAGCGGTGTTTTGAGCCGGTCCTCATCATGATACATACCCACACCGCCGGTGCCGCGCGGACAGAAGCGGCCATTGCAGTTCTGGTCTTCACTGTTTCCGATGATCTTCTTTATGGATCCCTTTTCATCCTTGTAGACCCAGCCTGCACACTTCCAGAAACATACCTCGCAGTATGTTGGTGTACGGCCTGTAAGGGCTACATATGAGGCCTTCCGGCCGTCAGTTATTTCAGAGGCGAGTAGCCGCAGTCCGGCGGCACCGGCCATGACAGCCCCGGCTCCCATAGCTGAGATCCTGATGAATTGCCTGCGTGTTGCCATGCTAATATATTGATATTTAATTGATCCTGATTCAGAGATGCGGCAGTATTGCCGGAAGCTTAACAGAACCGCATCAGAGAGGCGAAATTACTGTTTAAAAATTAACAGAAGAAATAAAATGATTTTTATGATAAAAGTCATGGAAATCAAGGCAGGCGCTGAGAGAAAAAAATGTGGCCTTTTTCCGGGGGCGGGCAGAGTCAAATCACCATCCCGGAGATGTTCAGCCGGAGCCCTATGACAGTTTCTTGTACCTGAACCTTACAGGTCCTGCATTACCGGTACGCTTCCTGTAGTTTTCATCATATTCCGAAAAACTCCCCTCAAACCATACCACCTTCGAATCACCCTCAAATGCAAGAATATGTGTGGCCACCCTGTCAAGGAACCAGCGGTCATGTGAGATTATGACGGCGCAGCCGGCAAAGTTCTCAAGTCCCTCCTCGAGGGCCCTGAGTGTATTGACGTCGATGTCATTGGTGGGTTCGTCGAGAAGGAGCACGTTGGCCCCGCTCTTGAGGGTAAGTGCCAGGTGAAGCCTGTTCCTTTCACCCCCCGAGAGTACCCCGCACTTCTTCTCCTGGTCGGCACCGGTGAAGTTGAAGCGGGCAGAATAAGCCCTGGCGTTGACAGGTCTGTTTCCGACCATGACCTCATCTACACCTCCCGAGATCACCTCGTAAACGCTTTTCTTCGGGTCAATGGCGGCATGTGCCTGGTCAACATAGCCGATAGTCACAGTGTCTCCTACCTCAAAGGCTCCGCTGTCTGTCTTTTCCTGTCCCATTATCATCCGGAACAGGGTTGTTTTACCTGCGCCGTTGGGTCCGATCACTCCTACTATACCGTTTGGCGGAAGGGAGAAATCAAGCCCTTCGAACAGGATCCTGTCTCCGAATGCCTTGGTGACACCCGTGGCATTGATGACCTTGTCTCCCAGCCTGGGGCCGTTTGGAATGAATATCTCAAGCTTCTCCTCCTTTTGTTTCACATCCTGGTTAAGGAGGTTTTCATATGCGCTGAGTCGGGCTTTGGACTTTGCATGCCTGGCTTTCGGCGACATCCGTACCCATTCAAGTTCCCGTTCAAGGGTTTTCCGGCGCCGTGCGCTTCCCTTTTCCTCGAGCTCCAGCCTTTTGGCCTTCTGT
>SBFZ01000336.1 GCA_006227095.1 Bacteroidota bacterium
ACATCACCCGGGGTAAGCCTGACGTTGCTGTTGAGAAGCTTCTTCAGATAATAGCCTGTACGTGTCCCCTGCAGACTCAGTCCGCCGGGTGCATCATCACCTCCGATGTATGTCTGTATGACAGTGCCATTGTAGTTTGCACCGTTTCGGAAGATGAATCTTTCAAAACGTCCGTCACGGCTTGCATACGGGTTGGACGGATTGTAGAGCGTTGCCTCGTCAATCGGATATCCGTTGCTTGCCGGGAAGGCGTCAATCAGGTTCTGTGATGGGTTGCATGATCCGTAACCATAGAGTGAGGGCGGATAGAACGCATACTCCCAGTTGTTTGAAGAATATTCCGGCTGAATCCAGATGTTGTTCAGGCTCCCGCTGTTGTTGGTGGTGTAGTTGAAATCATGAAGGTTATTGCCTCCGTAATACACCATTGCATCATGGGCGACCTGTGCGGCACGGATCCAGAGATCCTGCGTTGAAGGGCCGTATGCCGGGCTGGCGGCATAGAGATATACCCTGGCCTTGAGTGCCCATGCAGCCATTGCACTGCCCCTGCCGGCATTGGAGTTGTTGTTGTACGAAGCACTTCCGTTATACCACTTGGGAAGGAGAACAATGGCAGAGTCACAGTCCTTTGCAATCTGTGCAACGCACTCTTCATAGGTGTTGCGCGGACGGTCAAGATTGTCAGATGTCGTCAGCACGCTGGTCACGATCGGAAAACCAAGACACTCACCTCCGCCATCCGGGTAACCTGCATAGGTTCTGAGCAGAAGCCACTGGTACCATGCCCTCATGAAATATGCCTCACCCCTTCTCTGCTTCTGCAGAATAGTGTTGAGAGCAGGGTCAGATACGCTGAAGAGAAGGTCCTTGCAGTCCCTGAGATACATGTTCAGGTACCCGATGGCCTCATACCAGTCATCCCACTGGCCGATAGGATTGCTCTGCACGGTCCAGTTCCCGAGGGCGAGTGAATTGCCACCAGGGACAGATGGAACGGCATTGTCAGTGTAGTACTCGGTATAATCAATATACTCGGTATTGAGGATTGCATAGGCCTGTGCCAGCAACCCCTCTCCGTAGACAGCATTACCAAGGAGCTCATCAGTGGTGAGATCCTCAATCGGCCTGGGATCAAGAAACTCACACGAGACCGCTACAATTGCCGTAAGGAGAAATATTATCGTTCGTTTCATTGTTTCAGTTTTTAACATTAAAACTTACAGGAAACCCCTGCGGTTATGGTCCTGAACAACGGGTACCCTGTTATTCCGGCATTGATATTCTCAGGATCAACACTGTACTTCTTCAGCGAAGAGACAGCAGCAAGGTTTGTTCCCCTGACGTAGATCTTCAGGTCATTCATAGCCAGTTTGCGTGAAGCCGTTACCGGGAATGTGTAGCTGATCTCAACATTCTTCAGCCTGAAGTAAGCTGCCTTTGCCACCCAGAAGGTGGAATACTGGTAGTTGTTCTGGGAAACTGTCGTAAGCCTCGGGTAATCATTGGTAACCGGGAACCTGTCAAGCATCAGCTCTGAATAGTTCTGACCGGTACCGTTTATCATGAAGTACCTGTTGTTGGCAAGCATTACGCTTCCGTCAGCTTCACCCTGGCCGAGTGCAGAGATATTTAATCCCCTGAAGCCGGCAGACAGGTTGACTCCGTAGAAGAACCTCGGTGAGTGGTAATCTGTGACCTCCACATCAAGCTCATCAACCACATCGTCACCGTTAAGGTCAGCATACCTGATGTCACCGGGTTGAAGAGCTCCCCAGCTCTGGCTTACACCCCTCGAGGTGATTTCACCTGCTGTCTGGAAGAGACCATCAGCCTGATAGAGCCAGAAAGCATCCATATCTGTTCCGGTTCTCTTCTGGTAATCAGGCAGTGCTTCAGGCTCATCAACAACGAGGTATTTGCCCCTCATATACATTGCATTGCCACCGAAACTGTACCTGAAGTCACCAACCTTTTTTGTCCACTGGACAAGTCCGTCAATTCCCCATCTCATATCCTCTCCGTAGTTAGTTGCCGGGAGGAACTGCGGGCTGCCAATGATGGAGGGGGTAGATGCTCCCTTGTTCGATATCTTGTCATAGTTCCTTTCATTGAAGTAGTTGACTTCAATGTCAAGAGCCTTCCCGAAGAGCTGGGCCTGGATCCCGGTGTTTATAAAGCGCCTCTTCGGTAGTACGAAGTCATCACTTCCGGTCTGTACAAGCCTGTAAATGTCAACCCACTCACCGGCATTGGAAGCTACTCCCGAGTTCCATCCTCCGTCAAGGGTCCATAATGTTTCATACAGGTAGAAGGGGTTGTAACCCTGCAGGTAGTAGTCATTGATTCCCATAATGCCTGCCGATCCGAACACCTTAAGGTAATCAACCGCCTTGCTTTCACTCAGGAAAGATTCGTTGCTGGCAATCCACGCTAGCCCTGCTGTGGGATAGAGTGAGAATCTCTTCCCTGCCGGCATCCTGTTGCTGCCTGAATATACAAGGTCAACCTGTGCCACATACCTGTTGTCAAAACCGTAGTTGAGCCTGAATGAGAGGTCCTCAACCTTTGAGGGCTGGTACCAGTCATCATTGGATGTAATCTCCTCGAGCCCGGCAAAGAAGACTGCATCTGCTGCAACGGAGCTCTTTCCGAACTCACGCTCGAAGTTGAGCCCTGCATATCCGGCAGTTCTTTTGAGAACATCGAAGTCACCCAGTGACATATTGGGAACCACAACCCTTTCAACCACTCTGACAGGAGTCACACCCTGAAGCCTGTAAAGGGCCTCGGTGCCACCCTTGCTGTTGATGATGCTGTTTGAAACATCAAATGACGCGTTACCGAAAGCTGTCAGACCTTCAACTATGCTTCCCAGGTCAATAACCAGCCTCGCATTGTTCTGGGCGTTGAGGATCATACCATCACCGAACCCGGAATGGGCCAGCTCGTTGGTAAGGTTGACCGGGTAGTTGTCACTCCTTATAAGGAGAGTATCTGCATAAATCGGGTGTGCATTTGAGGGGTAAACAGACAAAATATCAAACATGTTGTAAACCCCGGCTCCTGAAGATACGTTCGGGAAGCGCTGCTTGTTCAACGAAGCCGCAATGTTTATGCTGAGGTTCATGAAGTCATTCAGCTTGATGGCCACATTACCGCGCAGCTTGTACCTGTTGTTGGTTACCTTCTCACCTACATTCTCGAGACCGGCACCTCCGACATAGTCAAACATGGAGAAGTAGGTAACCCTCCTGTCGCCGCCTTCGAAGCTTACGCTTGCCCTGCGGAAGGGAGCTGTTTTTGCCACGTACTCGCCATAATAATCGACATCCGGATGAGTCAGAAGGTTCGAACCGTTCTGGTAAGCGGCCAGATCAGCCGGAGTATACCAGGCATCATAGCCGTCATTTTCAAGGGCTTCATTCAGGAGGTTGGCATAATTGTATGAGTCAAGATACTTCGGCAAGGTTGCCGGTGTACTCAACCCGTACTCAGCGGAGACCTTCATTTCACGGTTGAAACTGGTACCCTTGCGGGTGGTGATCCAGATCACCGGACCAGAACCGGAGAGACCCAGCACTGCTCTGCCTGAGAGATCCCTGATGACCTGCACCTCCTCTACTTCTGATGCTGATAGGCCGGTGATATCCCTCATAATACCATCAATATAGATGGTAGCACCGGTACCCCTGATGAATGCACCGAATGATTCATGACCCGGTACTGTTGAATATGGTTCTATGGTCAGTCCCGGAAGCCTGCCTGAAAGGGCCTCAAGAAGTGAGGCTGCAGGGTATGACATAAGCTCGTCACCTGTAATGGTGGTGACGGCTGAAACAGTACGATCACTTGCTATATCCCTGTAGGGCATGGCAATAGTGTTGTCTGCACTGACAAACCTGAAGTCTTCAACGACAACAGGGTCAATGACTGTGGTGCCCGGATTAACCTCTACCACCCTGACCTTGTATCCTTCGAGGCTTACTGAAAGCCTGTCAGTCTCACCTGAGGTCACAGCAATTTCAAAGTTACCCAGTGCATCAGTTACGGCTGTCTGGTTTGTGTTGAATGACTTCACCACAATACCTTTCAGAGGCTGATCCTGGCTGGTAACCACACTGCCTTTTACTGTGGTCTTGGGTATCTCCCTTGCCTGCCCGTAGACACTGCCTGAAGCAATGAACACAAGGAGGGCAGAGACGACCAATACCTTTTTTAATATATTGTTTTTCATAACTTTCGTCTTTCTCTATAATGACCAGATTCTGTTAATTACCAACCCGGGTTCTGTTTGAACTCTGCGAACATGAGAGCATCTGCAAGTGGTATGGGCCACTTATAGTGCTTCTGCTCGAATGTGAGAGTCGTAACCGGAAGAGCGGTACGGGAAATATTGTACCCGGTAGGCCTGCCGGCATTTTCAATCAGGTCAACTCCGTAGAGCTGCTTGTGCTGCAGTTTATGCGCATCACCCCACCTTGACAGGTCAAAGAAGCGCTTGCCCTCAAGATAAAGCTCAACGGCACGCTCGTTCTTGATTCTCTGCCTGAAGGTATCCTTGCTGGCCAGGTACATTGCATTCACTCCCGGCATCTCAACACGCTCCCTTACCTTGTTCAGAGCCTGTACGGCAGACATGGTTGCACCCGGAAGGGTGTAACCGGGCCCTCCGATTTCATTGGCTGCCTCTGCATACATAAGAAGAATGTCAGCATACCTGAAGAAGATGGTATGGGTAAATGGTGCCGAAGATCCTGACCACAGGTCTACATTCTTTCCCCAGAATTTGCGGGCAAGGTAGCCGGTATAGGAGAAGTGCTTCAGGTCACCGCTGGCACGGTCACGACCCCCGTTGTAGAGTTCAAGGTACAGGTCGGTACCACTGGTCCATCTCTCACGGTTGAAGAGAATGGAGTGGTAGAACCTCGGATCCCTGTCTATATAAGGATTCTGCGGGTCAAATGCAGGGTCATCTCCAATTGCAAGACCGTTTTTGGTTTCAAAGAGGTCTACAATATTCTGTGAAGGACTGTATCCCTGGATGATGCCCCCTTCAGCCAGGCTGGCAACCGTGAAGGTACTGAACTGGCTGCGGGAGGTGACTGCCTCATAATGCTCCCAGATGATCTCGTCATTGTAGGGAGTATACATGAAGATACTGTCAAAACCGCTTGGATAGTTTATTGTCTGAACACCCGAGGGAGCCAAATAGGTCACCTGGTCTGTACCCATTGAAGGAAGCAGCTTGTACTGGCCCGAACTCTGCGCATACTCAATAAGATCCCAGGCAGCATCAGCTGCCGCGGTCCAGTATTCAGTATTGCCGGAAGGGTTATTTGAAGGACTTGCATCAAAGAGAAGAGCAGAAGCCTTGACAGCCATGGCTGCACCCTTTGTAGGCCTGCCTAAGTTTGCCATATCCCACTCGTCAGGAAGAAGTGAGGCTGCAGCATCACAATCCTCGGCAATCTTGAGGGCAGTCTCATGAAATGAGAGCCTTGGCAATGCATAGTTGTCAGATCCGCCCAGAGGTTCCGTAAGATAGGGCATACCTCCCTGGCGGATGAGAAACTCATAATAATACCATGCCCTCATGAAGCGGGCCTGGCCTTCAAGCTGGTTCATCTGTGCCGCGGTGGCGTTGCCTTCAAGCATGGGAAGCTTCTGAAGACATATATTGGCAATACGTATACTCTGCCATGCCCTCCATACAGAGGAGAACTGAAGAGCCTGGGCTGTGCTGTATGCACGGATCCAGTCACCTGACTGTACAACACCCATCGTCTCCCACTGAGCTGATTCGGTATAGCCCTCATCACACATAGCGGCTATCATACCATAATCATAATCAGCCAGATAATTGTGCATATCCTTGTACATCCTGTCCTGGAACTTGCGGAAGTTGTTGTAGTCAGTGAAGACCTGCTCCTCATCCATTCCCGTGGACTCCTGTACCTTATCAAGGTACTCTTCACAGCCCTGGAAAATGAGGGCAGCTACCATGATAAGTATAATTGTTATCCTTTTCATTTTCATAAGTTTTCCTGGTTAGAATGTCATCCTCACCTCAAATGTGAACCGTTTCATCATCGGGTATGCACCGAAGTCTACACCGGAGTTGAAACCCTCGGGATCACCTCCGAGCTTGAATGGTGTCCATGTTGCAAGGTTCGTACCTGTCAGCGT
>SBFZ01000105.1 GCA_006227095.1 Bacteroidota bacterium
TCTATGTGGACGGCGGAATCCTTGCATATATAGGCAAACAACCAAAATGAATCAAATGTGGAAAGAAAATCATATTATGGTCTGATAACATGATTTTATTCTATCCTTTTCGACAAGCAAATCAAAAAACCTGAACCAATGAACAAACTCTTCCTCATCGCAGCTTCACTACTGATCGTTGCCGGCTGTGGCGGCGAACGGATGAAGGTGACACTGGTAAACGACCTCCCATTTGACAGGACAATGGAGACGGTTGAGATCCCAATCTCAGAAATAACTGAATTACTTGGCGAACCCGATTCGGCAGGACTGGTGGTCACAGATGCGAAGGGGAACGAAATTCCGTCACAGTTGCTGTTTGAAGGGCATACTGATCCTCAGTCACTTATCTTCCAGGCAGATGTCAGTGCTGATGCCTCGGCAGTATATTATATCTCCAGGGGCACTCCGTCAGTCTATGAAACAAAAACCTACGGAAGGTTCGTGCCTGAAAGATATGATGACTACACATGGGAGAATGACCGCATTGCCTTCCGTATTTACGGCCCGGCTCTTATAGAAAAGGACGGTCCGAGCAACGGTCTCGATGTCTGGATAAAGAGAACCGACAAAATGGTCATTGACAGGTGGTATACCGACTATCTTGCCGGGAAGAACACATATCATGATGACAATGGTGAGGGGTGTGACTGCTACAAGGTAGGGCGCACACTGGGAGCCGGCGCCATGGCACCCTTTGTTGATGACACGCTGTGGCTGGCAATCAATTTTGAAACCTGGGAAACACTTGACAACGGACCAGTCCGGACCTCCTTCCGCCTGACATATCCGCCATTCCTGGTCCGTGATGCGATGGTGACCGAGACAAGAACCATCTCACTTGACGCCGGAAGCCAGCTCTCACGCATCACCGAGACCTACACCGGCATTGAAAATGAATTCACCGTGGCAGCAGGAATAGTGAAGAGGGAAGAGGGCTCCTCCCTCCTGTTCCCTCCTGAGAAGAATTCCATTGCCTATCGCCTTGACGGAGGTGAAGGAGGAATAACCTATGTGGGAACAGTTCTTACGACACCTGCAACTGCGGTAATGGAAAACAATGATCATCTGCTTATCGTCACAAGGTATAACCCCGGTAATCCGCTGACCTATTACACCGGAGCAGGCTGGAGCAAATGGGGATTTGAGTCTGACGCAGCATGGACCCTTTATATTGACAGGTTTGCTCAAAGGGTCAGTTCCCCCCTTAAGGTCAAAACCGACTAAAACCCTGATGAACAACATCTTCAGGCATACGGTCATTACGCTTCTGTTGCTGGGCGCAGCTTTCAGGCCGGCCTGCAGTCAGTTCAAGAGTGCTTTTGCCCACTATTCTGTTGAGGACGGTCTTTCCGAAGGAGTTGTTCTGACAATGCACCAGGACCGGGAAGGGCTTATGTGGTTCGGAACTTTCGATGGGCTTAATCGTTTTGACGGATACAGCTTCAAGGTATACAAGTCAGGCTTCAATTCGGCCTACCGTCTGACAAACAACAGGGTTGACCGCATAACTGAAGATGATCTCGGGTACCTGTGGATAATGAATAATGACGGCGAGGTATACCGGATGAACACCCGGACTGAAGAGTTTATCAACTTCAATGAGGTAAGTTCAGCACAACCGGGCAGGTACTCTCCTGTCAGCCAGATATACTGCTTCAGTGGCGGTGAAACATGGCTGGGGACAGATGACGGAACCTGCATCAGGGTCATCTCTTCTCCCTCCTCTGCCGGATACAGGCTTGACAGCATTGAATGCCGCAACGGGAACGGACCCGGAGGAATGGTGAACCTCATCAGCAAAGACAGCCGGGGAATAGTCTGGATACTCACCGGCCAGGGGCTGTTCCGCGTCGGGAACCTGGAAGTCCTGCCAGTAAGGGTTTTTGCAGCAACGGCGCCACACACGGAAGAAAATGCCTTCTTCTGCATCCATGAGGCAGGTGAAAGAATATGGTTCGGCACAGACAGCGGAACCATTGTAGTCACTGACAGAGATGCAATGGCATATGAAGAAATAAACCTGGGAGTAACCTCAGACATAATAAGCATCAAACCTCTTAACCAGAGGGAACTTATTATACTTACCTCGGGTGACGGCTTCTTCGTATATTCCCCGGTAACGGGTGAAAAAAAACATTTTGACTCCTCACTCTTCCCGGTTATGCCCTCTGACAGGATGGTGTCAGTCTATGTCGACAGGTATGGGGAGGCCTGGATAGAATCAATGGCTGACGGTGTTACACACTATGACCCGTTCTCAGGCACGGTGAAGCACTTCAGGATGAATGTCGACAAAACCAATCCCAACGTCCTCCTTCCCAGTTTCGTCATCTTTGAGGATGTGAATGACATCCTCTGGATATATCCCAGGGGTGGCGGATTTTCAAGGTATAACCGCGTGGAACGCAGGCTCGAATATTTCTTCAACGAACCCGGCAGCACTGACAGGCGTTTCCCGAACCTCATCCACTCAGCCCTGTCTGACAGCCAGGGAAACCTGTGGATGTGCACCATTACCAGGGGAATCGAAAAAGTCTCCTTCTTTCCAAGCATGTTCAGGGTGATGAGCCCAAAGCCGGTAACAGCATCCCACTCTGAGAACGAGGTAAGGGCACTCTATGAGGACAAAAACCGATATCTGTGGGCTGCTACCCGCGATGGAAGGGTCTATCTCTTCGATCCCTCCCGCAAACTGGTAGGATACCTCCGCGATAACGGCACATTCAGCCAGGGGGAGGCATTCAGCGCACTTGTGTATGTAATAACGGAGGACAGCAAGGGCAATATATGGATGGGTTCAAAGGGCAGAGGACTCTTCAGGCTCGAACCCGACGGCACCGGACCCGCCTGCTGCTATACGATCACAGGCTATCGCCATGATGATACCGACCCGTTCAGCCTGAGTCATGACAACGTCTATTCAGTACATGAAGACCCCGGCGGAAGGATATGGGTGGGAACATTCAACGGAGGACTGAACTATATCAGTGAAGAAAACGGACAGGTAAGATTCATTAACTCCGGCAACAGGCTCACCGGATATCCCTACTCAAACCATAAAAGAGTCAGGTACATAACCTCGGATAACCAGGGAAGAATCTGGGTGGGAACAACCAGCGGACTGGTAATCTTCGCCAGGGACTTTTCATCTCCGGAAAGAGCGGAGTTCACCACCTGCTTCTTTGACCCCGCCGTCGAGACCAGCCTTGCAAACAATGATGTACACTATATCTACTGCTCCCCGGCAGACGAGATATATGTCGCCACCTTCGGGGGAGGACTCAACCGGCTGACACGATTCACCGACAAGCCTGAATTCAGGTCATACACTGTCCGCACCGGCGCTCCGGATGATGTGATACTAAGTATCGTGGATGATCTGAACGGCAACCTGTGGCTGAGCAGTGAGAGGGGCATACTCAAATTCAGCAAGGAGACCGAATCATTCGAGATCTACAGTGAACAGAGCGGTGTGGAAAAGAGATACTTCTCCGAAGCCACAGGGTTGCGCACCAGGGAACATGAGATCATGTTCGGGTTTGACAATGGTATCTATTGCTTTAATCCTGCCAATGTGAGAAAAGTAAACTATGTCCCCCCTCTCCTTTTTACCAGGCTGACAGTTGCAGGATCTGATGTTCACCTGGCCGGAGGGGCAACTGCCCATTCTCCCGGTCAGGCTGCCGCGCCTGTTTCCCCTCCCGGTCAGGAAAAGGCGGCGGAAACAACCATTGAGCTGAAGCATGACCAGAAAAGCCTTGCCATTGAATATGCGGCCCTTGACTACCGTAACCCGAGGAATATACAGTATGCCCACATGCTTGAGGGTGTTGACGCCGACTGGATCATTGCCCGTGGTCAGCGTATGGCCTCATATACCAACCTTGACCCGGGTGAATACCTCTTCAGCGTACGGTCGACAAACTCCGATGGCATATGGGTTGACAACAACCGGACCATCAGGGTCCTGGTCAGACCCTCATTCTGGCAGACGCTGGCGGCAAAGATGATGATAGTGATCATCAGCCTGGCCCTTATTGCGCTTGCAATCTATGTCATCTTTACAATGTACAAGCTCCGTCATAAGGTCGAAGTTGAACAGATCATCACCAACCTTAAACTGAAGTTCTTTACAGACATCTCACATGAGCTTCGCACTCCGCTCACTCTTATATCATCTCCGGTTACCAATATCCTGCAGAACAACAGCCTCGAGCCGGAAGTCAGGGATCAGCTCACCCTGGTGCAGGGCAACACCCAGCGGATGCTCAGGCTGGTGAATCAGATACTTGATTTCCGCAAGGTTCAGAACAGGAAGATGAAACTCAGGATTGAGGAGTTTGCCCTTGGTCCGTTTATATTGGGTATATGCAATGACTTCCGCAAGGTAGCCGAGGACAAGGGCATCAGGTTTGTGACTGAAGACCATTCGGAAGGCGAAAAGGTCTGGGCTGACCGTGACAAGGTGGAGAAGATAGCATTCAACCTCATCACCAACGCCCTGAAATTCACTCCCAGGGGAAAGAGTGTCACGGTCACAGTCAGAAAAAAGCTTGAATCACTTGAGCTTGAGGTTGCTGACCAGGGAACAGGACTCTCAAGGGAAAAGATGAAAAACCTCTTTTCACGGTTCAGCAGTGACGACCCCGAGCCGATGCCTCTGCAGCCCGGAACCGGAATAGGCCTTTCTCTCAGCAGGGAGCTGGCTGAACTCCACAGGGCTGAACTGACAGCTGACAGCGAAGAGGGTAAGGGTGCAACCTTCAGGGTCATCTTCAGGCTGGGATTCTCTCACTTTGACAATGAAACGGAATTCGTTATCGCCGATGGACAGAATCCCTTACGTGCAGGCAGGGATAAGACTGGAATGCAGGAAGAAGATGAGGAATTTGAAAATGAGGAAAAGGATGACGACGAACCGGTTCTCCTCTTCATTGAAGATAACGAGGAGCTCAGAAGCTTCCTGAAGATAATCCTCTCTGACGGATTTCACGTGATAGAGGCAGGCAACGGGACCGAAGGATTTGAGATTGCCAGGAGCCAGCTTCCTGATATAATCATTACTGACCTCATGATGCCGGGCATGGACGGCCTGGAACTGGCACGCCGCATAAGGGAGGAGGTCACCACCTCACATATCCCGGTGGTGGTACTGACGGCAAAAACAGATCTTGACACTCAGGTTGAGGCGCTTAAACAGGGTGCTGACGACTTCATTACCAAACCCTTCAGCTCAACATACCTGAGGGCAAGGATAGAGAATATCCTTCAGCAGCGCAAAAAACTCCAGGAGCTGTTCCTCTCTTCACTTGATGATTATCCGGCTGCAAAGGCGGGCAAATCAATTGACATAACCCCTTCTGAACCTGTAATAGAATCCTATGATGACAGGCTGATGAAGAACCTGATGGAGGTTATGGAGGAGAATATTGACAATTCAAACCTGACGGTTGAGGAACTGGTGTCAAAAATGGGTATCGGAAGATCCGTTTTCTTCAAGAAACTGAAGAGCCTGACCGGGCTGGCTCCCGTTGAGTTCATAAGGGAAGTGAGGGTGAAGCGGGCTGCACAGCTTATTGAGTCAGGTGAATACACAATATCACAGGTAACCTATATGGTAGGATGCAATGACCCGCGCTATTTTTCGCGGATATTCAAAATGCGATTCGGGGTGACCCCCTCGGAATACAGGGACAAACACGTCAGACCAAAACAGGCCTGATAAAGAAACCGCACTCATAATAATCTGCTCATGAAGACCTTTAATCATAAATAACTGCCCGCAATAAGCCTCCAGGAAGAAACTGTACTGAAACAACAAAATTTCTGATCCATGAAAAAAAGAACCATCATACTTTTCACCGGCCTGATTACCGGAACCATGCTGCTTTCATGTGGCAGCAACCGTAGCCGGGGACTGGACTCTCCCCTCTGGTCAGTGCGTATGGCCGAGTCTGAGATGATCCGCAATCCTTCTCTCTGGATGGTTGACTTCGTAACGGAAAAGAAGTGGAATTATACCCAGGGACTCATGGGCCTGGCCTTCCTCAGGCTTTATGAAGCCACCGGTGACACCAGGTACTTTGACTATGCCAGGGGATTTGCCGATTCACT
>SBFZ01000314.1 GCA_006227095.1 Bacteroidota bacterium
GGGATGAAGCTGTGGGTAGACAGGGAGAGGAATATTCCGCTAAAGGAAGAGATGTACGCAAAGAGCGGCACTCTGCTCAAGAGAACGGAGCTGTCAGACGTTGAACGGCTGGGAAACAGGTGGTATCCCCGCCGGATACTCTTCCGCGATATGCTTAAAGACGGCAAGGGAACAGAGTTCATCATTGAAGAGATAGAATTCAATGTAGAGATCCCTGATTACATATTCTCGAAGGCAAGTCTGAAGAAATGAACCGCCGGAATTGATGGTCCGGCCCTGGCTGAAGCTGATATTATTCCGGCCGGGGAGGCTGACCAGGCTCCGGCAGCGGCCGTGACCGCAGCCAGGTAACCGCTGTATCCGAAGCAAGGGTCTGGTTGAAAACCGCTCCCTGCTCCTTCTTCCCTTTCAGGAAGCAGTCGAGCCATGGGATAATGTACCTGGCCAGTATGGCAGTCTGTTCTTCCGTACCAAGACCACCGGCGCACCCGGACAGTTTTTCAGCGGTGAAGCATTTTCGCAATGCCCCCATACCGCAATGTGACCCGTTAATTATTGAGATATATGTCTTGTCTTCGGCTGCTGACCGCTCATACATCGGGAGATGGTTCTTTTCAGGGGGTGTTATGCAGTCAGCCGTACCGGAGAAGATCAGTGTCGGTACCCTGACACTGCCTGCAGCTTCAATGGCTGAAGGTCTGGTGTTATAAGGTGCCAGGGCAATAACCGCTTTGATGGTCGGGTTGTCAGCGGCAGCGTGAAACACAGCGCCACCACCCATGCTGTGGCCCATCATGCATATAATTGTATCCGCCATTCCCCGAAGCGGTGAGAGAGTATCATGAGCCACTCCTGCCATGGCATGAGCCAGGAAACCAATCTCTTCAGCATATCCGGTGTGGGACGGGAACATCCCTTCATAGGTCGTGAGGCTAAGCATGATATAGCCGGCAGGAACAAGAATTTCCACAAGGTTCCCGTAACGGTCTCCGGGATGCTGATACCCGTGCGCAAAACAGATAACCGGGAATTTCAGATTCCTCTCCGTTGCTTCTTCATTCTGATGTTCCTGTGACACCACAGGATACCATGCATCAAAGGTAACCCTGCGGTTGCCCCTGGCTGTATCCCTGAGTTCCATGCTGAAACTGACAACTTCATACTGACCTGATGATGAGAGGCAGAAGCAACCGATGACCATTGTAAAAACGAGTCTCTTCAGGATAATCATAATCAACCTGTTTTTGTAGGGTCCACCAGCTCATTTCCAGGTGGCGCAGGCAAATTACTCAATATTTCGGTTCAAGGCAAAGTCATCAGACACTGTAATGCCATTATGTTGAAATGAATGCTATTTTTACGGTTCACCGGCAGGATGAAGATCCCAGTTTGTAATAATTGCCGTGGTGACATCTCAACGACATGGAAAAAACTCTTTTTGACGTTCTGGTCTGGACCTGGATCTCCGTTGCAGTCATTATCTTCATTACACTGTTGTTTGTTACTGCCCCTTATGGCAGGCATTCAAAGAGAACATGGGGTGTAACCATCCCTGACAGGCTCGGATGGTTCCTGATGGAGATACCCGGGCCGGTCATCTACCTGTTGCTGGTGATCACCGGAAACGGGCCCAAAACTATTACGGTGTGGATTATTACCGGCCTCTACCTTGCACATTACGCCAACAGGGCGGTGATTTATCCGATGAGGATCAGAACCAGGGGCAAGCAGATGCCGCTGGTGGTGGCACTGATGGCTGTCTTCTTCAACTTTGTCAATGCCGGGTTCCTCGGTTACTTCGCAGGCACGCTTCAGACACACTACGATAATGCCTGGCTTACCGATCCGCGGTTCATCACCGGGCTGGCTGTCTTCCTGGCGGGTGCGCTCATAAACATTACCTCGGACCAGAAGCTGATCCACCTCCGAAAGAAGAGGAACGGTGACGGATATGTCATACCACGCGGCGGGCTGTTTGAAAAAGTCTCCTGCCCCAATTTCCTTGGAGAGATAATTGAATGGGGAGGATACGCACTTTTGTGCTGGTCTTTGCCGGGGCTCTCATTTTTTATCTGGACTTTCTGCAACCTGGTACCGAGGGCTCTCTCGCATCACCGCTGGTACAGGAGTCATTTTACCGATTACCCTGCCGTAAGGAAAGCAGTTCTCCCCTATATTTTGTAATTTGCCGTTTCAAACAGGAATAACCATGAAAGGAACATATCTCAAGTGGAAAGGCCGTTTCATATGGCTGGCCGTCTTCGCAACCGCAATGGGATTCCTGGAAGCGATTGTGGTTGTCTATCTGAGGGAACTCTATTATCCTGATGGTTTCGGGTTTCCGCTCCGCCTGATGTCTTCTGACCTTGTCAGAGCCGAATGGATCAGGGAGACTGCCACGCTTGTGATGCTTGCAGGTGTGGGAATAATTGCCGGGAGGAACGGACTGCAGAGGCTCTTTTATGCCCTCTTTGCCTTCGGTGTCTGGGACATCGTTTATTACGGCGCCCTTAAGCTTCTGCTTGACTGGCCTGCATCGCTCATGACGTGGGACCTTCTCTTCCTGATACCCGTTTCATGGCTGGGGCCTGTGCTGGCTCCGGTGATCAATTCGCTTACCATGATACTGATGGCCCTTTTATTCATAGGAAGGCAGGAGAGCGGATACTATGTCAGGCCGGGTATCTCTGACTGGGTATTGATATTCAGCGGCGCACTAGTTATTCTCTATACATACCTCGTTGACTATTCCAGGATGCTGTTTGAAAGCGGTGTGCTGAGCAGAGGAGGAGATTCAGCGGAAGCCGGAGAGAGGCTTATGGCAATGATAACAAGCTATATACCTGAGCATTACAAATGGCCACTGTTTATTATCGGTGAAGTGCTGATACTCGCCGCAACCGTGAACGTAATGATAAGAAGCAATAAATACTCAAAAAATGAAACAGTTAACTAACATTGCAGCAGTGATTATGCTTTTGATGATTTTGCCCGGATGCGGGAGCAGGAACAATAAAAGTGCGGATGGGACTGACGGGTTTCTATGGCTAGAGGAGGTGGAAAGTGAGAAATCGCTTGACTGGGCCCGTGAGCAGAACAGACTTTCCGATGAGGTTTTGACAACCAGGCCGGAATATACTGAACTCCGTGACAGGTATCTCGAAGTCTTCAATGACAGGGAAAGGATCATTTACCCGGGTATTGTGGGTGATATGAGCTACAACCTGTGGCAGGATGAGAAGAATGAGAGAGGTCTCTGGAGGAGGATGCCAAGGAAGGATTACCTTGCCGGCAGGGATACATGGGAAACAGTGCTTGACCTGGATATTCTCTCGGCAGAAGAAGGGAGGAAGTGGGTTTACGGAGGCGCCACATGGCTTGGCCCCGGGAACCGTTACTGCCTGCTCCATCTTTCAGACGGCGGAAAGGATGAGAGTGTAATCCGGGAGTTTGATGCGGTTGAAAAGAAATTTGTCGGGGGAGGCTTCTCAATCCCTGAAAGCAAGGGCAGTGCCACCTGGATTGACAGTGACCATATCCTTGTTGCCACCAACTACGGACCAGGGACAATGACATCATCAGGATACCCTGCTGTGGCCAGGATCTGGACCAGGGGCGAGGACCCTGCAAATGCCGTCACTGTCCATCGGACTGATACTGCAAACATGGGCATCTTCGTCAATGGTGGCGAGGTGAACGGTAAGCAGTATGTCTTTCTGAATGAAAATGTGGGGTTCTATGAATCATCGATGTATATCCTGACTCCTGACGGGTTTAAATTAATTGACATTCCGAAGGATGTGGAGGAAAGAGGCATGTTCAGGGAGCAGTTGCTGCTTTACCTGCAGTCAGACTGGAATACCGGCGGGGTTGTTTACAACAGGGGTACGCTTTTAAGCTATGACCTGCCATCTTTCCTTTCAGGGGACCCGAAGATTACAAAAATCTATGAACCCGGTGACCGGGAGAGTCTCGGCGGCGTCATGGCAACCCGTGATTTCATGGTGATCTCCACGATGGAGAACGTACAGGGTAAGCTTAAAATAATCCGTCCTGATGGCGATGGCTGGTCATATGAAGCTGTTGAAGTGCCCGGGATTGGTACTGTGGGTCTTGCCGGAGCTGATGAGAAATCAAATGACTGGTTCTATACCTTCAGCAACCCTGTAACCCCCACCACCCTTTTCTACGGCGACGGCAAACAGGTAAAGCCGATAAAGAAGCAGAAAGACTACTTCAATGCGCAGGGGGTTAAGGTTGACCAGTATGAGGTCATTTCAAAGGACGGAACGAAGATTCCCTACTTCATTGTATACCCTGCTGACATGGCCTATGACGGCAGCAACCCGGTACTTGTTTACGGCTATGGCGGCTTTAACAGTTCTACACGGCCGGGCTACAGTGCCATCACCGGCATTGGCTGGATTGAAAAGGGAGGTGTATATGTCATTGCCAATATCAGGGGCGGCGGAGAGTTTGGCCCTGCATGGCATCAGTCGGCCCTGAGGGAAAAGAGGCAGAATGCCTATGATGATTTCTTTGCTGTGGCTGACGATCTGATCAAACGGAACATTTCCTCACCTGCGCACATGGGTGCCTACGGGTGGAGCAACGGCGGACTTCTTGCAGGTGTTGCCCTTACCCAGAGGCCTGACCTTTGGAATGCTGTTGTCATCGGGGCCCCGCTGCTTGACATGAAGAGGTACAATAAGCTGCTGGCAGGTGCAAGCTGGATGGATGAGTACGGCAATCCGGATGTTCCGGAGGACTGGGAATTCATCAGCAAATACTCACCCTACCAGAATGTACACAAGGATGTGAAATACCCGGAGCCGCTCTTCATAACGTCAACCAAGGATGACAGGGTACATCCCGGTCATGCACGCAAGATGGCTGCAAAGATGATTGATATGGGGCATCCGGTGTTGTATCATGAGACCATCGAGGGTGGTCACGGAGCAGCATCAACCAACGCCCAGGAGGCTGAGATGTGGGCTCTGATGTACACCTACCTGGATATGAAACTGGCAAAATAGGGTTCTGAAGGGAGCCTGCAGCCGTTCTATGGCTGCTCAGGTTCCAGGATGACTCCCCTTCACGGTTGAGGCAGCCGGATCATGACTGCGGTCTTTCAGGCAACAGTTGTGCCGGTATCTGTCCGTCCCATCCAGGAAAGGGATATGTCATCACCAAAGAAGTCCCTGAAGATGCGGTAATAGAGGAGCTCCTCCTTTCCGGTGAGAGTCCACCCGTTGGGAAGCACCCTCTCCTTTCTGAAATCACTGTCGGAGATAGTATTTTCTGCTATTTCCGACAGTTTTTCATTGACACCTCCACCTTCCCAGAACTTGGCTTTCGATCTCCATGTTATTTCAGGAGGAAGCAGTTCTTCCACAGCTTTCCTGAGGATCCATTTTCCTTCGCCGTTAACTATCTTGTAGTCAGCAGGAATGGCAAATGCCATATCCTTAACGGCATGATGTGTAAAGATGAGACGGGGTGTCAGTCCGAATGCCGAGGCACACCTGTCTACACGCTGAAGTGCAGTGTTGTGCAGTTTTCCGGTAAGCCGAAGCAACTCGTCAGTCAGTTCTGCGAGCGGCAGGGAGCTGAGGTAGTGGTAACCTGCGAACAGTTCATCGGCACCTTCGCCTGTGAGTATATCTGAAACATTATCAGCAGCTATGCGGGCTGCAATGAAGTTCAGGAGTGATGATCGTACAAGCAGGGGATCAAACGACTCCAGGTGATAGATAACATCAGGAAGAACGGAGGCCAGGTCATTCATCCCCACAATGATCTCATGATGCTCAGTACCGAGATATTTTGCAGTACGTGCGGCGTACTCCAGGTCAGGTGCTCCCTCGACACCCGCAGTAAATGTTTTTATTTTACCCACGTAATTTGCGGCCAGGGCAGTAACGGCTGCGGAGTCAAGTCCACCTGAGAGCCAGGTTCCGGTATTCTCATTCCGTATTGACGCTGAGACAGCATCATCAAGAACCTGTTTCAACCGCATGGCCAGGGCATCGGGCTGCATTACTGAGAGCCCGGATTGCATATCTGTCTGCATATTGTCAACC
>SBFZ01000309.1 GCA_006227095.1 Bacteroidota bacterium
TTCAGAAAGGATATTAATAGCCCCGGCCGGGATGTCATTGATTTCCCTGAATGACTTTATCCCTCTCCGGTAAATCCAGTAAAGCAGCCTGCGTGAATGACGTTCATCTATCCCGAGGCTGCCAAGGAACTCACCGGTATCTGTAAGATCTGATCCTGCAACACTCCTCCGGTTCATATATATCCCTGCACCCGTTATAAAGATATTAAATTACTTTGTTCAGGCTTTTTTTTACATCTTTATAATTTGAATGGTCTTATAAACGCGGACTGAAATTTATTCTGATGGAGGCATTACCTGCAAAACGGCGATTCGGAACGGCACCAGTTTACTTCACGGCCGTCTCAACCATCCTTGGAGCGATACTCTTTCTGCGCTTCGGATTTGCGGTAGGCACTCTTGGCTTCTGGGGCACCCTGCTTATTATTGTGATGGGCCATGCAGTGACCATCCCGACTGCACTGGCTATTTCTGAGCTGGCCACCAACAAGCGGGTTGAGGGAGGCGGGGAGTATTTCATTATTTCCCGCTCATTCGGCCTCAATACCGGGGCAACCATAGGTACTGCACTCTTCCTGTCGCAGGCTATCAGTGTTGCCTTTTACATCATAGCCTTTACGGAGGCATTTCAATTTTTCTTCGAATTCGCAGCTCAGCGCTTTTCTGTGGCGATACCACGGCAGGTAATAAGCCTGCCCGTTACCGTTGTTCTGGGTGCCATGATACTCAGGAAGGGATCAAATACCGGGGTAAAGATGCTGTATGCCGTGGTTGCCATCCTGTTCATAACCCTTCTCCTGTTCTTCCTCGGCAAGCCTGCTGACGGCAGCCTGGCTACAGGACAGCTGCCTGTACGTGACATCCGGAACATGAGTGATTTCTTCATTGTCTTTGCCATCGTCTTTCCCGCCTTTACCGGCATGACTGCGGGGGTCGGGCTTTCCGGCGACCTGCGCAATCCGGCTAGATCCATTCCCCGTGGCACAATACTTGCCACACTCACCGGCATTGTCATTTATATATTTGTGATCTGGAAGCTTGCCATCTCCGCCTCACCGGAGGAGATGCTGGCAGATCAGCTAATTATGGGCAAAATAGCCTTAGGAGGTGCAGTAATTGTTCCCCTCGGACTTGCAGCCTCCACCCTCTCTTCGGCACTGGGGTCTGTCCTTGTGGCTCCCCGCACCCTGCAGGCTCTCGCAAATGATGCATCCTTCCCCTCCATGAGATTAAACAGGTGGCTTGCAGCAGCAAGAAGCAATGACGGTGAACCGGTAAATGCAACCCTGGTCACACTCATCATCGCATTCATCTTCGTTGCACTTGGAAATGTAAATGCAGTGGCTGAGATCATCTCCATGTTCTTCCTTGTAACATACGGTTCTCTCTGCCTCATATCATTCCTTAACCACTTCGGATCTTCACCCTCATACCGGCCCTCATTCAGGTCGAGATGGTACCTTTCACTGACAGGATTTCTCGTTGCTGTCATTGTAATGTTCCGGATTAACACCCTCTATGCCCTCACGGCAGTCATCCTCATTGTCCTGATATATTTATACATACAACACTATCATAAGAACAGGACAGGACTTGAGTCCCTCTTTGCCAACACCCTCTTCCAGATCAACCGCAACCTGCAGGTTTACCTGCAAAAGTCTGAAAGCAAGCGAAAACAGAAGGAATGGAGGCCAGGGGTGATATGCATCTCCAAGGATTCATTCAGGCGCGAAAGGGCTTTCAGGCTTCTCAACTGGATATCATACAGTTACGGATTCGGCACCTACCTGCACAGGATTGACGGCTACTATTCGAGGGCGACGAGCAAGCAGGCTGCCGAGGAACTGGAAAAGCTGATAGAGCTCTATGAGACCTCCCACAACCATGTATATGTTGACACCATAATATCACCATCATATACATCTGCGATAGTTCAGGCCATACAGGTGCCGGGCATCTCAGGTATGGAAAACAACATGGTGGTTTTTGAGTATGACAAGGAGAATCCTGAAAACCTGGGAGAAATTATAGAAAATATCAGGTTGATAAAGGCAGGGAACTTTGACATCTGCCTTCTCGCATCAGCCTCCAAGGAGATGATCTACAGGCAGGGCATCCATGTCTGGATCGACTTCAATGAGCCTGAGAATGCCAGTCTCCTCATCCTTCTCAGCTTCATAATCTCAGGTCATCCTGACTGGAAGAAATCATTCATTAAGGTATTCTGTACCTGTAAGCCCGGCCAGTCAGCCGATACCCTCAGGGAGTTGTCGGAACTGATCACTTCCGGACGATTGCCAATAACCGAAACCAACATTGAGATCATTGAGGTGATGCACGGAAACTCTGTAAAGAGCCTGATCAATGAAAGGTCGGGAAGCGCAGCCCTGGTGATGACCGGATTCAGGCCGGAAACGCTGAAGCACAACGGTGAGACCATGCTGGGCGGCTATGACCAGGCCGGGACTGTGCTCTTCGTCAACTCCCAGTATCAGAAGGAAATTGTCTGAACAAAAAGGCCCCCTTCCGCCACGGAAGAGAGCCTTTCTGTTAAATTGAATCAGGCCCGGTCTACAAAAGACCCCTGTTCCTCAGGAGTGGTTCAATCTCCGGTTCACGGCCCCGGAAATTGATATACATCTGCCCGGCATCCATGATACCCATCTTCTCCAGGACATTTTTCCTGAAAGATGCAGCAGTCTCCTGGTCAAAGATACCCTTCTCCCGGAATGCCTCGTAGGCGTCATTGTCAAGTACTGCAGCCCAGGTGTAAACATAGTAGCCGGCATCATAGCCGTCAATCATATGGAGAAAATAGGTGGTACGATACCTTGGTTCTATCTCCGGAATCAGGCCGATCTTCTTCATCGTCTCCTTCTCGAACTTCTGCGGGTCTACCTGAACCGGCGCTTCGAGTGAATAGTAAGCCATGTCAAGGAGTGAGGCAGCCATGACTTCCACATTGTCAAAACCGGTATTGAAATAGCTGCTGTTTCTCACCTTCTCAACCAGTTCAGCGGGAATAACCTCGCCTGTTTCATAATGCTTTGCATACATGGCGAGTACCTCGGGTTCGGTAACCCAGTGTTCCATTATCTGGGAAGGAAGCTCAACTATATCCCAGGCAACCGTGGTTGATGAATATGCATTCTCCGAGAAGAGAGCCTGCAGGCCATGGCCAAACTCGTGGAAGAGCGTAAGTACGTCATCCATGCTCAGCAGGGCAGGCATGTCACCGGCCGGAGGGGTAAAGTTGCCCACAATCGTGACAACGGGGGTTATCTCCTTTCCGTCAATAACCTGGTGATCACGATAGCCACCGCACCATGCTCCCTGACGCTTGCTCTCGCGCGGGTAGAAATCCATATACAGCACCCCCACATGGCTGCCGTCAGCCTCCTTAACCTCGAATGCCTGGGCGTCAGGATGAGGAAGGGGAATTTTATTGACAGGTGTAAAGGTGATGCCGTACAGCTTGTTGGCAACGGCAAAGGCACCGTCACGTACATTGTCAAGACTGAAATAAGGCCTCAGCTCAGTCTCGTCAAGGTCATACTTCGCCTTGCGCAGTTTCTCTGCATAGTACCACCAGTCATGGGGCTCAAGCCTGAAGTTCCCCCCCTCGGCATCGATTATCTTCTGCATCTCATCACGCTCTTTCACTGCAACAGGAAGTGACCGGTCAAGAAGGTCATTGAGGAGGTTGAGGACATTGTCCGGGGTCTTTGCCATTCGGGTCTCCAGGACTATATCGGCATGAGTCCTGTAACCGAGCAGTTTTGCACGGTCAGCCCTGAGCCTGACTATGTCTGCAACAATCTTATTGTTGTCAAACTCATTGCCGTTGTTGCCACGGTTCAGGTACGCGTCATAAAGCTTCTTGCGCAGGTCACGGTTGTCAGCATACTGCAGGAACGGGATCATGCTCGGCTTCTGGGTGGTGAAGACCCATTTTCCCTCCATGCCATCTGCCTTTGCCATCTCTGCTGCGGTGGTGATCACGCTCCCGGGAAGGCCTTTCAGGTCAGCTTCATTATCAATCACCAGCCTGAAATCATTTGTTTCAGCAAGCACATTCTGACTGAATCTGACTGTAAGCACAGAAAGCTCCTGGTTAAGCTTCTTGAGCTTCTCCTGGTCTTCAGGACCAAGGAGTGCCCCGTTGCGGACAAAGCTCTTGTAAAGATTATCCAGCATGAAAAGCTCTTCCTCGTTCAGGTTTTCTGACTCCCTGTTCTCCCAGACAGTCCTGATCCTGCCGAACAGGTCCGCATTGAGAAGTACCTCATCACTGAAAGCCGCAACTTTTGGAGCTATCTCCATCTGCAGCGCCTCAAGTGTGTCATTGGTATTTGCACTTGTCTGCGAATAAAAGACATAGGCAACCTTGCTCAGGAATTCATCAGCCCTGTCAAATTTTGCCACGGTGTTGGCAAATGTGGGAGCCTCTTCCGTACCGGTAATCTCAGCTATGCTCTGGCGTGCCATGACTATGCCCGAATCAATTGCCGGAAGGTAGTGTTCGTTCTCTATCCGGTCAAAGGGCGGAACTCCGAACGGAGTATCCCATTCTGAGAAAAAGGGATTTCCCTTTTCCTTCTTTTCAGTGTTGCATGATACGGCTGCAAAAACAACCGCTATCATGATAATGAATATTCTTTTCATTCGTATGTGGGTTTATTAATTCCAGTTCATATGTAATCTCTATGAATCAGGCCTGTCAGATCAATTTTAAATCCTTTGACCCCGCCTGTCCTTCTTAACTTTTTATAGCCGGTGATATCCTTTCACGCTTCAAAGTTAATTTTTTTAAGTTTTTCAGGCAATGGTGCGCCATATCGGAATCACTTTCATTTTAGTTCAGGGCGGGACCAACGGAAAGCGGGCAGAAAAATTTTGTTGATAACTTGTTAAAGTTTGAAACATTTATCCCTTTCGCGGAGTATAAAGTGCAGTTGCATCAGTTAAATTTGATGCAATGATGACTAACCTCGCATAACAACTTTACAGGAGCCTATGAAAAAACATTTACCCGGAATTGTCTTGTCATCAATCACTTTTATCCTTCTGGTCATTTCGCTGGGCAGTGTATCAGGACAGACAGGAGCCGGTCAGCCGGCTGACGGAAAGTCTGCGGTCTCAGACTCGGCTTCACTCAGTCTTGCTGAAAGGATAAAGATTTATCCGATCCCGGTAAAGAGTGAACTTATTGCCGACAATATTGACGGTGTGACAATGATTGAGATTTTTGACGTCACGGGTAACAAGTGCCTCAATGAAGTATGTGACAACCACAACCAGGTCATTATTGAAGTTTCACAGCTCAGGAAGGGTATTTATTTCATAAGGTTCATCTCACCGCGGGCTACAATAATGAAGAGATTTATCAAGGAATAACCGGCACGTTCTTTTTTTATACACTAACCGCCCTGGACCTTCCGGGCGGTTTTTTTTATCCGGCATCCGGTGATACCTTCATCCCGGGGGGGAGTAGCTGACTTTCCGTACCGGTCAATTGCCCCGGTTGTACCAGGACTAAATCACCCTGATAAATTCATTGAGTGCCCGGGCTATCTCGACAATCTTGCGGTTGTCAGTTATTTCCGGCCTGTCTTTTGGTGTATGGGTAATATCCTGGACTTCCATGTTGTCGATGAACCATTTTGAGGAGACAGCTACGGCAGGGACCCCGAACTGGACAAAGATGCTGTGGTCACCCTGAGGCCACTGAGGACCTGTCGTAATTCCGGGGTGACTTTCAATAACCCTGGTCAGCCTGGAGGAGAGATCAACCGGGAGGTTGAACTCAGAGAAAGCTGACTCTCCTTCATGGTAACCGGCACCGTCAATATTTATATTGAGTATAATATTGCTGAATTTTTCACTGTTGGCTGCTATATAGTTCATTTGCCCGGGCACGGCATAATAATCCTCCCCGTTGAATGCCACCAGTTCTATCTGCCTCTTTCCGTCATAATCACTGAGAAGATCTGCCAGCAACAGCAATACAATGACGCCTGTGGCATTGTCAATTGCACCGGGAGTTCCCTTCTTGGCATCTATGTGCGCTGTGACCAC
>SBFZ01000022.1 GCA_006227095.1 Bacteroidota bacterium
GACCTGAACCATCACGGCACACTCTTCGCCGGACGCACAGCCGAATGGTTTATCGAATCCGGATTCATCGCTGCCACTGCACTGCTTGACCCAAAGAACGTTGTATGCCTTAAGGTACACGGCATGTATTTCACCAGCCCCGCAAAACCCGGGGAGGTACTCAGGTTTGAATCAAAGATAGTCTATACCGGAAAATCCAGCCTCGTCGCCTATATCAGGGTCTGCAAGTCAAATTGTGCAGTTACCATGGTTGAAGGCTTCGTTACCTTTATCCATGTTGATGAGGAAACACGCCCGCTTCCACATAATATTATCACAGAGCCACTTACAGAGGCCGACAGGATTCTTTACAGCCAGGCGGAAGCCCTCAGGAAAAGCTGAATGTGAGATTGCCAGTAATCCTTTCCTGCCTCCGGCCGGCCCCGCCATGTTACTGTTGTTTACCTGGCAGGAAGGAATGAATAATTCTTACCATACTCCATCATTTGTCCGAGGTAATCTGTACAATACTCTATCTTCACATCGGTGATTTTGCCATCGCGGTCTGTGACAGGTGTCATTACCGGGTTGACAAATCCGCTGTAGGGTGCCAGGTTAAGTTTTGCGTACCTGGCCAGTATCTCACCATGAAGCGCCTGGTCTATCCTGACGCCATAAGTCTCAATCATGCTTTTTCCGGCACTGAAGTCTCCTTCAGACTTGATCCTCTGCACCTCTTTCAGCATCTCACCGAAGAGTCCGCGCAGCTTCTGGTAGTCATTTATACGGACATAGGTCTTTTCATCACGCTTAACCACCTCAATAACATTGTCAGGCTTACCCTTCTCGTATACCCAGTGGGCAATGGCCGAACGGCACCTCATGTGCGCTTGTTCAATATCCTTGCCCGGGAGAATTCTGGCCGTCTGAGTCATAAAGCCATTGCGCATATAATTGTCATATTCTGCTTTTGCAGGTTCATCCGACGGGATAAGGCCTATCTCCTGCATCTTCGGGTCCATCATGAAGTACAGTGCGAAGAGATCGGCCCGCATCTCCTCCAGGGGTGAAGCATAGTTCTTCAGTGCATTGGGATCAGTGCCCGGTGCCAGCTTGCCGCTTGCATGACCGATGCACTCATGGAGGTCGGTATGCAACGCATCAGAAAGGGAACCCCATTTTACTGCTCTCTCTATCTCAGCCTGATCAAAGGCAAATTCCTCCAGGAAACCGCTTCCCCTTGCAACAATATCCTTGGCATCGGTAATATTGGCAAGGGTGACCGATTTGGAACCTGCCTCGGTTCTTATCCAGTTTGAGTTGGGGAGGTTTATTCCCAGGGGTGATGCAGGGTAACAATCTCCTCCCAGCATTGCCACATTGATTACACTGGCTGCCACTCCGGTGACCTTTTCCTTGCGGTACGCGGGATCAACCGGCGAGTGATCCTCAAACCACTGCGCATTCTCAGTTATCAATGCTGTCCGCTTTGAAGCTTCAATATCCTTATAGTCAACGACAGCCTCCCATGTGGCCTTCATTCCCAGCGGATCGCCATAGGTCTCTATGAATCCGTTGATATAATCGACTGAAAGGCCTGTGTTTCGTGCCCAGAGAATATTGTAGTCATCCCAAGTTTTCAGGTCGGCTGTCCGGTAGTATTCTATCAACAGGTCCAGTTCCTCCTTCTGAACATCATTCAGTGCCACATCTCGCGCTTTTTCAAGCCAGTAGACTATCTTGTCAATGGCCTGACCGTACAAGCCTCCGCTTTTCCAGGGTATCTCGGTCACCACACCGTTGCTTTTTACAACTTTTGTGTTCAGCCCCCAGGAGACAGGTCTCGGATCGCCAGGGTCAGCAAGCGAGGCATAGTAAGCTTCCGCTTCTGCCTGGGTAACGCCTTCATAGAAGTTATTGGCTGAAGCCGCTATCATATCAATTCCTTCGGACTGGTCAACCTTTTTTGCATAGAGTACCGGATCAAACAGTACAGGTGTCAGCATCTCAGCCAGCCCTGCTGCAGTTTCACCCTCATTCAGGGGAAGGCTTGAAGGGTCCGACCCTTCAATCAGCAGGGCAAAGTAGTCTGAAGAAAAGCCCGGAATGAATTTATCATTGGAATAGTGATGATGTATTCCGTTTGCAAAGAATACCCTTTTGGCATAGGTGATAAAGGCTTTGAAATCATCACCTTCACGATCACCCTGGTAAGTTTCAATAATTCCCTCTATTGTCTTTCTGACAAGCAGGTTATACTTAAAATTCTGATCCCAGAAAATATCACGCCCGCAAAGGGCAGCCTCAGAGAGGTAATAAATGAACTCCTTCTCGGCTGAGGTAAGCTGTTCAAAGCCCGGCAACCGGTACCTGAGCACACTGATGTCTTCAAATCTGTCAACTTCGTAGGTGAATTCATCTCCTGCACCGGCCTTCTCTCCGGCCGGCCCGCATGAGGTAAACAGCGCTGTTCCCATAAAAGCAATCATTGCGGTTAATACAATTTTTTTCATTCGGATTAAAATTTTATGTTTGACTGGTCTGATTGACCCTGATGAAATATTATTGTCAGATCATTCTGTTTGCCCCGGCTGATAAATAGTTTTTTCCCGGTGAACCGGTTTCCATTGAGGTAACTAAGGTAGCAAAAACCAACGGTTCACAAACCCGGCCCGGTATTTTGTGCCTCTCAATTTTGTACCATCCTTCCAGGGGTTTATTTATATTGATAAATTTGGTGGCATAAAACCATTGAACCGTGAAAAAAGGAATTATCACCGCATTGCTCCTGTTATCCGGTATGACTTTTTCAGTCGCCGGCCAGGATACCAATGAAATGATCAGGAAAGAGGTTGCCTCGTCCTTGAGTGAAGCTGAACTCATGTACCGTGATCTCCACCAGAATCCGGAACTGTCACTGATGGAATTCAAAACTGCCGTTAAAATGGCTGATGCGCTGAAAAGGCTGGGGTTTGAGGTGACTACAGGGGTTGGCGGCAATGGGGTGGTCGGTATTTACCGGAACGGGGATGGCCCTGTGATAATGTTACGTACCGATATGGATGCACTGCCTGTCAGGGAGACCACCGGTCTCCCATTTGCCAGTACTGTCAGGGTCACTGCTGAAGACGGAACGGAGACACCGGTGATGCATGCATGCGGACATGATCTCCATATGACTGTCTGGCTTGGCACCCTTAAAACACTCACCGCCCTGAAGAAGAGATGGAAAGGCACCATTGTGGCCATAGCTCAGCCGGCAGAAGAGGTCAGCGGCGGATCTGACAGGATGATCGCTGACGGCCTGTTTACCCGGTTTCCGTTGCCTGACTACGCTCTCTGTTACCATGTAAGTGCTGATCTTCCGGCAGGAACCATCGGCTACTGCCCGGGTGCAATATTTGCCGGCGTGAACTCGGCTGACATAAAGGTCAGAGGTGTCGGAGGCCATGGTGCCATGCCCCATAAAACGATTGACCCGGTGGTACTGTCAGCAAAAATGATTCTCGATTTTCAGACAATTGTAAGCCGTGAAATCAATCCGGTCTGGCCGGCTGTTGTCACTGTGGGAGCCATCCACGGCGGCACAAAGCACAATATCATCCCGGAGGAAGTTGATATGAAACTTACTCTGCGGTTCTTCTCTGATGAAGTTTACAAACAGATAATCAATTCACTTACCCGTATCTGCAACGGACAGGCTGCGGCGGCAGGTGTACCCGCTGACAGGATGCCTGTAATCACCCTGGGCAGGGAGTTTACACCTCCGGTCATCAATGATCCGGGACTGGTCACCATGGCCACGGCATCAATGGGATCAATTCTTGGGGCAGAAAGCGTTGCCAGGGTAGATCCGGCCACCGTGGCAGAGGACTTCGGCAAATACGGACGTACGGAAGAGAATGTGAAAATAGCCCTCTTCTGGCTTGGAGGTGTAAACCAGGTGAGATATGACGAAAGCATTTCGGCAGGAACCATGATCCCTGCACTTCACAGCAGCAACTTTTTACCTGATTTCACTCCCACCTATACCACCGGTGTTGCAGCCATGGCCAGAGTGATGATTGACCTGTTCAACGGGAAGTAGATTTGCGAATTGAGATGTGCGATGTGCGAGCTGCGAGCTGCGAATTGCGAATTGCGATTTTTAAATTCGGAAATCTCAAATCGCAAATCCCAAATCTCATATCCCCAGCATATCCATCAACCCGTTGATGAAAGTGAGAGGATGTGCCGGGTTTCCGGGCACGTAGAGGTCAATATGATGCCTTTCAATGAAATCCCTCTTCACTGCGGGACTATCAGCAAAGAGCCCGCCACTTATGGCATCTGTTCCCACAAGTATGATAACCTTCGGATCGGGAGTTGCTTCATAACATATTTCCAGTGCTTCAGACATGTTTTCAGAAACGGGGCCGGTAATAACGATTCCGTCGGTATGGCGCGGTGAAGCAACAAACTCAATACCGTACCGGCCAAGGTCAAAGTTTACATTACCTGAGGCTCCAAGCTCCATCTCGCATGAGTTGTCACCGCCGGCAGAAACCTGGCGCAGCTTCATTGATTTCCGGAACAGGCTCCTGATTTCCCTTCTTACTGCCTGATCATCAAGCCTTAGCGGCCCTGACTGACCGGGACTGATAACCAGGTCTTCCCGCTTCGCTGCTGCTATCCGGTAGTCGTTTGTGAAACGGTATACCCCGGGAAGCATCAGTGCACACTCTTTGCAGAAAACACATCTTCCCAGGTCGATTGAACCGCTGTTACGGTCAATGGCGCCTGCAGGGCACATCGTCGCTGCAACCTCTGCCTGACCACGGGTAATATCATCAGAAATTTCAGGTCTTCCCCTGAAGCGTTCAGAGACAGGCTGACTTCTCAGGTCTCCGATAAATTGTTTGCCGTGATCGGCCAGTACCTTCAGTTCCTTCAGCATGAGTCAATCTCCCAGGTTATCACAAATCATTACCGCAATATGAAAGGTTAAAGCTCTTGTTGCATACCGGAAAATCAGAAATCTCCTGGTTGCGCACTGCCAGAGCCAGCATCAGCCAGTTATGAAGTGACGGGTCCTTGATCCTGTAGTCTGATATTCTGCCTTCACTGTCTGTCATGGCTATGTGACAGATCTCCCCTCTCCAGCCTTCGGTTACCGAAAGAGCCATGCTGTCACTGCTGAAACTGAGATTATATAATGGTCTTCCTGTGTTTTTCCCGGTTTTACGCCATTCTCCGGTCAGCTTCCTGATCAGCTTCAAAGATTCCTTCACCTCCATTGCCCGGAGCATTCCTCTTGCAAGTACATCTCCACTCTCAAGCAAAACGGGAACTACCTCCAACTGCCTGTAATACTGGAAGGGGTGACTGGCACGAAGGTCACGCTTTAATCCGCATGTACGGGCTGCCATGCCTACCGCTCCGGCTGACAGAGCCTGGTTGCGGGTGACAGTACCAATCTCCTCAAAACGACCGAGTACACTTGGCAGTGAATATATGCATTCAGTCACATTGTCAAACCTCCTTTCAACCTCATCCAGCACTTTCAGTATTTCCCCCGCAATCTCATCCGTTAAGGGAAAGTTCGAACCACCCGGTCGGATAAGTCCTTTTCCGAAGCGATTACCACACCAGAACTGGGTTGTGTTGATAACCAGGGTCCGAAGTGCCTCACAGGCTACCTGTCCCAGCTGGTAGGCCACATCACCGCAGAGTGCTGCCGTATCACCTATATGCATTGCTATACGCTCCATCTCCAGGGCAATGCATCTCTCTGCCTGAAGTGAGGACGGAGGCTCGAAACCTGCCAGTGATTCAATAAGCTGGGCATGGGCAAGACCGTGTCCGACAGCCGTATCCCCTGCAATACTCTCAGCCAAGATCGCCCGTCGCAATCCCCCGTCAGCTTTTGTTAACAGTGATTCAATGCCCCTGTGCTGGTAGCCAAGCTGTATCTCAAGATGCAATACCTTTTCACCGTTGCAGATGAACCGGAAATGGCCGGGTTCAATTATGCCGGCATGTATGGGTCCTACTCCCACCTGGTGCAGTTCATCACCTTCTATCTCATAGAAGGGATAAT
>SBFZ01000174.1 GCA_006227095.1 Bacteroidota bacterium
TGCCCCGGCAACAATTTCAGATGCTGAAGCCGATCCCCTGTTAATAAGAACAACAACGGGCATGTCAGGAGCAACCGGGCTTTTGGTTGTGCGGAATACTGCCTCATATTGCCTGGCTCTTCCCCTGGTACTTACCACCTCCTGGCCCGGTTTGACGAAGAGATTGACAATTTCAACTGCCTCATTGACGAGGCCGCCAGGGTTGCTTCGCAGGTCAAGTATCAGGTCTTCAGCGCCCTGCTTCTCCTTCAGGTCTACAAGCGCCTCCCTCACTTCGGCAATGCAGTTCTGGGTGAAGTTTGTGAACCTTATATAGCCTGTATTTTCGTCAACCATCCCGTAATAGGGAACAGCCGAAATGGCTATCCTCTCCCTTTTCAGTTTCCTGGCCATATCCTCCCCGTTTCGCCTGATTACAATCTCTGCCTCTGTTCCGGGTTCACCCTTGAGCATGTCAGAGGCCTTGTCAGACGTAACCCCCTTAAGTGATGTGCCGTCTATGCTGATCATCAGGTCTCCCGGCCTTATGCCGCTTTTATCCGCGGGGAATCCCTTATAAACGTTTGTGACAAGTATGTAATCACCCGATTTCCTGATAAGAGAGCCAAAGCCCCCATATTTTCCGGTGGTTATGAAGTCAAGGTCACCCTTATCCTCTTCGGGGTAAAAGACAGTATACGGATCGAGGGTTGAGAGCATGCCTGTGATGCTTTTATTCACCAGTTTTTCAGGATCTATCTCGTCAACATAGAATGCGTTCAGTTCCCTGAACAGGGAAATGTAGATGTCAAGGTTTTTGGTAAGCCTGAAGTCTTTCGTTTCCTGGCCTCCCAGGAGGAATCCGAGTGTCAGCAGTGCAGCCAGTGCGAAGGCCGGAACCAGCAGTATCCTTGTTTTGTTTTTGCTTCTCATAGGGAAAATTTTCACAAAGTTAATATTTAAGCCCTGAGACTCTCGTTATTGCCTCTTTTATGCATTTTTCAGTGTAGCTGTATGGTTTTATCTGCGTATCATTCCAGATAAGTGCAATGTCGGCAGTGCGACCGGATTGCAGCATCAGGGCAACCAGGGGTTCCTTGTTTTTTCTCCAGGCTTCCCTGATTCTTCTTTTCATGATATTCCGGTCAACAGCTTTTTTGAAATGACGCCTTGGGACGGTGATCAGCACCCTGACCGGCATAAGTCCGGGAGCCGCGGGCATGATCCTGTATATCACCCTTACTGATGGTATGTTGATGGTACGTCCTTCGGCAAAGAGCTCGCTGATGGACCTGACTCCGCAAAGTCTTTCAGTTTTCTTGAATGATTCCGCCCGCTGTTTCATGTGAAAAGAGACAGCATCGATCCGGCGGGACTGATGCTTCCTTATGCAGGATATGTCTTTCTCCCGCTATTTATTGTTCTTGTTGAATTCCTTCAGGAAGCAGTCAAGAGCCATGGTCATTGAAGGTGCCTTGGGATTAGGAGCCTGTATATCAAGCCTGAATCCTTCATTTGTCACCGCTTCGGCGGTTGTTGGTCCGAAGGCTGCAATCTTTACTTCACCCTGGGAAAAGGTCGGAAAGTTTTCCTTGAGTGATTTGATACCCGACGGGCTGAAGAAGACAAGCAGGTCGTAATCAAGCTCCTTGGAGTCGAAATCCCTGCTTATGGTCCGGTACATGGTGCCAATGGTATGCCGTATCTTATGGCTTTTAAGCAGATCAGGAATGTCTGACTTATGGGGGTCAGACAGCGGCACAAAGAAGTTTTCTTCCTTATGCTTGATTATCACATCAATGAGGTCTTCAAAATTGGCTTTCCCGTGAAAAATCTTCCGTTTGCGGTAAACAATGTACTTCTGAAGATAAAAAGCAACATTTTCAGTTATGCAGAAGTATTTCATCGTATCAGGAACCACAATGCGCATTTCTTCGCATATCCTGAAATAATGGTCAATAGCCGTCTTTGAGGTAAAGATAATGGCAGAAAAATCAACAAGGTTGATCTTCTGTTGCCTGAAGTCCTTTGCGGGAATACCTTCAATCTGAATGAACTGCCTGAAGTCAATTTTCAGGTTGTATTTTTTTGCGAGCTCGAAATATGGTGATTTCGGATTGTTTGGCTCAGGCTGCGACACTAATACCTTCCTTATTTTCAAAGCCTTAAGTTTTTAGTTCAACCTCCACTTCCATGCCGGCCGTCAGAGTATTCCCACTATCTTGAGAATGACCAGAACGGGCAGGACTTCAAGGGCACAAAGGTACAAAAGGAAATAAAATATTGAAATATGCCTTTCGTGAAAAATTGACAGTAGCCTTAAGGCCCTTATTAACAGGAATATAGAGGTGAAAACAAGGCCTGTGAATACTAATGGAAGGGTATTGCTGACAGGTGCAAAAAGGATTATTACGCTTAAAATGAACAGAAAAACAGAACAGGCGAACCACGAGCTGTAGATAACATTCATGTATTCGCGGAAGGGTTTATTCAGGCCGGTGACAGCGGCAACAAGGATGCTGGTGAAATGCCTGGCGATAAGGGCAGCGAAGAAAGATCCGGCCAGGATGGCGGTCAGGCCGGCAGATCCGCCGAACAGGCCTCTGTCTGCCACTCCGGTTGTAAGGAGGGCGATGGTGGCAAACAGACTGATGTTTATGATTGTAAAAAGGTTTCTCAGCAGGGGCTGCCAGGAAAATACTTCTGATGTAGGATTGGGAGCGACCTCATCGTGTCTGCGGAAGCTGATTGATGACAGGCTGCTGACAAGGCTTTTTCGTCCGAATACTGAAATGATGATTACGATAAGCAGAGAGACAGACAGGAGTATGAAGGCCATGTCAGTGTCAACCGTTTCGCTGGGCCGTTTCTCACCTTCAAAGCGTTTCAGGGCTGGAACATATTCTGTTTTAAGGGCAGTTACGGTGATGCTTTCCCCGCCATGCAGTTCCTGGTCTGAAAGGAGGGGTATGATCCGGCCCAGGCTGAACGCACCCCCTTCACCGGAAGTCTGGAGTGTGTCAGCAGCAATGCTGACAATATCGGCCTGACCTGTGGTCATAAACAGATGCTAGAAGTAAGCCGGCTTTCCCGGGTAAAGTTCTGACAGTATGTTGTTTGCAAGGCGTGAGGCGCCGATCCTGAAATAGTCAGGTGTGAGCCATTTAGTCCCGAGCATATTCTTCACAATGAAGTAGTATATCAGGGCATCTTCGGGAGTTACTATTCCTCCGGCAGGCTTGAATCCAATCATTATGCCTGTCTCGTTGTAATAGTCACGTATGGCGCGGCACATCACCCATGCTGCTTCGGGGGTTGCTGAAACAATGCTCTTGCCTGTTGAGGTCTTGATGAAATCAGCTCCTGATTCCATGGCTATTATCGAAGCCCTGTATATATTTCTCTCATCCTTGAGCAACCCTGTCTCCAGTATTACCTTCAGGGTGGTATTTCCTGCCGCTTCCCTTATCTCCTTAAGCTCGTCGATCACCTTGTCCAGTGCCCCCTCCAGGAAGGTACCCACGGGTATGACAATGTCTATTTCATCTGCACCCATCCTGACGGCCATGGAGGTTTCGAGGACCTTGACCTCGGTAAATGTCTGGGCTGTCGGAAAAGAGGCTGCCACAACAGCCAGCTTCACGCCGCTGCTGCCAAGTCCCTCGCGTGCCACTTTCACGAAATTGGGGTATACACACAATGCGGCAACATTGCTGATATCATTGAAACTGTAATTGAACAGAGCTGTTCTCTCCGCGAAACTACCTATGGTGCCGGCACTGTCTGAAGTATTCAGGCTTGTCAGATCAAGGAACGAAAAGATCTCCCTCAGAAGGGGTGCCCTTTCCACCTGACCCGGAATCCTTTTTGCCTCGGCAATGCATTCCCCCATCTCTCCGGGAGAATAGTCGTGATTTAATAGCTTTTTATATAATTTGCTCATAATGAGTTTTGTGTATAATAAGATAAACGAGTTCTGTCTGCCTGCAAACGTGGGTCAATTTAATTGTTTTTAATGAAAATTGCATGTTGATGGTCTCACAAATGAAATTGATTGAAATTTTTCAGGCAGATATGATTATGCCGGCAAATCAATCAATCATCCATGAATGGTCCGCAATCACGAATCAGGCTGTTTTGCGGAGGCTCCTGTTTCTTGCCAGGGAGGCAAATATTCCTGCAAAGCAAAGGATTGAAAATACAATGAATCCGCTCTTCATTGAATTCATCAGCTGCAAATAGTTCGACGGATTGATTTTTTCCTGTCCCATATAAATGGCCAGCAGCATCAGGGCTATTGCCATGCTGAAGGTCTGTCCGACGTTTCTCATGGTACCCAGCATGCCTGAGGCATTTCCCAGTTGTCTCTTTTCAACAGAACTCATGATTGCGTTTGAGTTGGGGGAGGAGAAGAGGGAGAATCCGGCACCCATGATTATCAGTACGGCCACGATGGTCACCACTGATGTCTGTTCGGTGAGGAAACAGAGGATTATGAGTCCCACAGAGGTGACGGCCATCCCTATGGAGGCCAGTACACCCGGGTTGTGATGGTCAGACAGTTTGCCTGCTGCAGGTGAGATGAGGGCCATTGTCAGTGGCCATGACATAAGGACAAAGCCTGCGTCACGCGGACCCATATCCTTGATATACTGCAGGAAGAGACTGAGGAAGAACCCTATTGCGCTGGTTGCTGCATAATGTATAAGGGCAGCCAGGCTGGAGAAGGCAAAGACCCTGTTTCCTGAGATAAGGGTCATATCGAAAAGCGGATGAACTGCGTGTTTTTCCCTTATGACAAACAGTGGCATCAGCACCAACCCGGCGCCGGTTATGATCCATCCCTGCAACGAAGGAAGCTTTGAAAAACCGTACATCATGGCAGCCATAGACACTCCGTATATTACCGCTCCTGCCCAGTCAAAGCTTTCACCCCGCGCTTCAGCCCACTCCCGCTTCATTCTGGACCTGATCAGGATGAGGCTGATTATTCCCATGGGTATCAGGAATGCAAAGATGCTTCTCCAGCCGAGGTACTTTGTAAGCACTCCGCCCAGAAATGGTCCCGAGGCAAGACCCACATAGACCGCAGTGACGTTTATTCCCATTGCCCTCCCTCTTTCTCCGGGGGGGAAGACCGAAGTGAGGATTGCCATATTTGTGCCGAACATCATTGCTCCCCCGATTCCCTGCAGTATCCTGGTTCCGATGAGCCACCGGATGCCCGGGGTGAATGTGAGCAGGATCATTGAGATTGTAAATATCACCAGCCCTGCCGTGAATATCTTCCTCCGCCCCATGATGTCTCCTATTCTTCCTGCAGGCAGCAGCAGCATCGAGGTGGTAAGCATGTAACTGCTTATGATCCAGTTGAGTGTGACGGCATTGAGACTGAACTCATCTCCTATTGATGGAAGGGCCAGGTTGACAGCAGAGCCCATGAATGGTGTCAGGAATGAGGCGAAGGCCGTAACCGTCAGAACAGACCGCTTAAGTTCATTTTCTGTCATTCCCTGTTCCTGCTGTCAATTATGATTGTAACCGGACCGTCATTCACCAGTTCTATTTGCATCATTGCCCCGAACACCCCGGTTTCAGGTTTTCTGCCCAGCAATTCTCCAGTCCGGGCAATGAACTCTTCGTAAAGCGGAATCGCTTTTTCAGGCCTGGCAGCCCTGATATATGAAGGCCTGTTCCCCTTTTTTGTGGATGCGTGAAGGGTAAACTGGCTGACAATCATTATTTCGCTTCCTGTTTCAGACGCTGAAAGGTTCATCACCCCGTTGCTGTCATCAAAGAGGCGCAGGTTTACAACCTTGGCGGCAAGCCATGCTGCATCATCAGCTGTGTCGGCTTCCTCCACCCCAACGAGCACCAGCAGACCGCTTCCGATGGAAGAATGAATCTCCCCCTCAATAGTGACCGCGGCCCTTGAAACTCTCTGTACTACTATCCTCATTTCGTGCAACAGGATGGTAAAAATAGCAATATTTACTATTTTTGGGCCAACCGAAAAGATGGACCTGATAACTATCACAGCTATTGCCCTGGGACTTTCATTCGACAGTTTTGCCGTTTC
>SBFZ01000074.1 GCA_006227095.1 Bacteroidota bacterium
AAAATGAATGCAATGGCATACAACAGCGGAGGTTTGAGATCTATTGATCCTCCATACATGGTTGATATCCAGTTGAATACCTTGATGGCGCTGGGCACGGCCACAATGAAGGTCAGGAATGAAAAGAACCACCTGGCGTAATAACTCATCCCCGAGGTGAACATATGGTGCCCCCAGACGAAATATCCTACAAAGGCAATGGCAAGACTGGATATGACTATGGCTCCGTATCCGAAAACCGGTTTCTGGCTGAAGGTGGGAAAGATTTCCGTGACCACTCCCATGGCAGGAAGGATCATAATATACACAGCGGGGTGTGAGTAAATCCAGAAAAGGTGCTGGAACAGAACCGGGTCACCACCCAGTGCCGGGTCAAAGAACCCGATGTTGAGCACCCTTTCGGCTATCACCATCAGAAGAGTGATACCCACAATGGGTGTTGCCAGCACCTGAATCCATGCCGTGGCATAGATGGCCCACGGAAAGAGCGGCATCCTGAGCCATTTCATCCCCGGTGCCCTCATGCGGTGTATGGTCACGATGAAGTTGAGCCCTGTGAGAATGGATGAAAACCCGAGTATGAATGCGGCTGTAAGTGCCCATATCACACTTGTGGCCGACTCCACGCTGTAGGGAACATAAAAGGTCCATCCTGTATCAGGTGGCCCGCTGCCCATAAACTGTGACAGCACCCCCAGCACTGCTCCTGTGATGTAAAGATACCACGAGAAGAGGTTCAGCTTCGGAAAGGCCACATCACGCGCTCCGATGAGTATCGGCAGGAAGAAGTTCCCGAAGACCGCGGCAAGGCCAGGTATCACTATCACGAAGATCATTATAATGCCGTGAATGGTGAAGAGACCGTTGTAGGTCTGTGGCTCCATGATGGTCTTTCCCGGTGCTATCAGCTCTATGCGCATTAACAGTCCCAGGAAGGCTGCAACAAAGAAAAACACTATGATGGCATAGAGGTATAGCAGCCCGATGCGCTTGTGATCCGTGCTGAGCAGCCATCCGGCTATCCCCTTGTATTTACCCTGGTATTCCAGGTAACTTGGCTGTGCGTCGTTTCCCATAATCAACCCTCTTATTTTTTCCTTCTCCTCACAAGGAGTATGATCATTATCAGAACCAGGAAGAAAATGGTTATTATGCCAACTATCCTGGTTACCTGTAGCGTGTATGTCTTGCTGGCCGGATTATAGGCGAAGCAATATTCGAGAATCCGGTTGGCCGTAGGCCTGGCAATGCCTTTCTGAGCTTCAATTACCGCCATCTTGACATCAAAAGGGAGGTAGGTCAGACCATAAAGGTAACGGGTGATCTTACCGGCCGGACTGACTACCATTATCACTGACGGATGGGCAAAATCAAGTCCCTGAGGCGTGTATTTGTATCCTGCAGCAGCAGTAATGGCGCTGATGTTCTCCTGGGTCCCTGTAAGGTAGATCCAGTCCTTCTGGTTTTCCTTGCTGATCCTCTGTACGAAATTCACCTTCTTCTCCCGGGCTTTCTCCGGGGTATCACTCGTGTTGAAGCTGATGGTAATGATCTTGTAATCAGTTCCCAGGCTCATGTCCATCTTGCTGACTACTTCAGCAATACCGTCCATAAGCGGACTGCACAGATTGGGACAGTCAAAATAGACAAAGCTCATTATGGTAGGCCTGTCAATAAGTGATCGCAGGGTCACCTGCTCACTGTTTTCGTTATAAAACCAGAGATCAAGGGGAATGGTATCGCCAAGGTGTTCAACAACACCTACCTCAACTTCTGGCTGCCGGTAGCCTGCAGTCTTGATTTCCTGGGCCTGAAGTGACCCTGAAAACAGATAAAGCAGTGCCCCGATGGCCGCAAATTTCAATATCTTCATTTTTCCGATTTTTTTGTTTCACTTTCAGCACAGTAACCTGCAATCATAAGCGAGCCTCCCATAAGGGAAATGTCTTTCAGCAGGGCAATCAGGACGAGGGTCCTGTCTGACCCCTGGATAAGATGCGGGATATGTATCGTAAGGATGAAAACCAGCAGGAGACCGGCCAGTATCAGGGTTGAAAGCCTGATAAACTTCTTGGTTATGATACTGATGCTTACTGCAATCATTATCAGTCCTGTCAGAATGATGGTGTACGCTCCCAACGGGATGAATGATGTAAGCATACCCAAATAGAAATCCATCATTACCAGATGGTTGATCCCGAACACCAGGAATGGCAGGGCGAACAGGATGCGGCCTAGGGGGGCGAGGTTTTTCATATCTGTTGATTATTTTGTGGTTCCTGATTTCCCGGTGATGCCTGCATCCGTCCCATCAGTTCGGTGCCGACGGTAAAAATGTCTCTCAGCCTGAACATGACCAGGAAAATGAATCCCCAGACAGCAAGAACCCCCAGTCCGTATGAAAGGATCACCCAGACCGGCGCTTTCCTGACGGTGTTCCACATGGCTCTCTTAGCCCTCAGGCTTACAGGTATTGTTACTGCTCCGGCGCTCAGAATGGTATCTTTGGAGACAGAGCCGAAAACCTGCTCATCCGTGAACTGTGCGCTGAAACTGATATTTCCCGCGGTGTCACCGGGCAGCCCTTCGGGAACGGCAAAGCGTGCTGTGCCGCTGTTGTCAGTCAGCTTTTCTTCATCAACCTGCATATGTCCGAAATATCTCATGGCAAGCAGCCGTACTCCGGCCCCTGTAACAGGTACCGTTCCGGTCTCACTGGTGGCCGAAGCAATTACAGCGACAACCTTCGCTGCTTCATCATATGTCATCCTCATGCTTATAACCGCGCCAGGGTATGCAGATGAGGTGATAACCTGCATCACCTTCTGCACATAGTCGCGGTTGAAACTCCTGAGATATGATACCACCTTCCAGATCTCCTCCGTGGTGAGGACACTTCGGAATGAAGGCATCTGGCCGCGTCCGACAGTGACCTTGTGGAATATCTCACCGTCACTGTTCCTCTGTATCTTTTCGGTGGCCGGATCACCCGGTGACGGCTGCAGGGCTATATAATTGTTTTTCCCGGGGTCGCCGTGACAGGAATGACAATTTATCATGTATAACCTTTCACCCTCCTTCCGGGTCTCATCGGTAAACGGAAATGTACTGAGCCGGCCCCTCCTCTCTTCGGGTACCACCCAATCCTGCCCCTTCGCGAAAGAAGGGAGCAACATAAGGCATAATATGACTCCTGCGCTGTATTTCATATCTGAATCTCAGTTAACAGTTACTGCGTTATCTTATCTTTTTCGCTCTCTTCTTCCGCCATCTCCCATATAGGTACAACAGGGAAGAGCTTGGCAAGAATGGTTATAATAATAAGTACCAGGACTATCGAAGCCACCGTTACCGCCGTTTCAATCAGGGTTGGTTTGTAAACAACCCACTCAACCGGTACATTCTGTATCGGAAGGTTCGGATGTGCCTGTCCCGGAACTACAATAATGTATCTTTTGAACCACGAGCCGACCAGAACAAACAGGGAGATGATCAGCATCGGTAATGGCCGGCGTATCTGTTTGAATAACAGTAGTATAATAGGAACAATAAGGCCAAGTATCTGTATTCCCCAGAACATTGCAGCATAGTGTCCGGTAAATAATTCACGCAGGTGGATGGCATCTCCGGTTTTCAGCTTGTAGCCCGGGACCAGGAACTCATTGAGATTGAAATAGAAATAGACTATTCCTACCAGTACCATAACCCTTCCCATCCGTTCAAAGGTTTCGGCATTGAGGTACTTGCCCAGACGGTAGTTTACCCTGAAGAAATACATGGCAATGATTACTGCTGCAGTTCCTGATACAAAGGCTCCTGAGATAAAGTAGGGCCCGAAGATTGTGCTGTCCCATCCAACACGAGGTGTCACTGCGAAGAGCCACGAGGTGACCGTATGGATGGCAAAGGCTGTCGGTATGATCAGTATCAGGAGTATCCTCACTGCCTGTCCAAGAAGCCTGTATTGCACCTCATGGTGCATCCACCTGAATGAGAGTATCTCGTATGCCTTTACCAGGAATTTCGGACGACCCTCAAGACGGTCCTTTGCAATCGCCAGGTCCGGTATCATTGGAAAAAACCAGAGCAGCAGGCTCAGCACGAAATAGGTGGTGACCACTGTAACGTCCCACAGGATGGGTGACTGCACGCGGCCGAACATAAAGACATAGGGAAGCCTGTCCGGACGACCCATGTCAGAGATGATAACCAGACCGGCCACGGCGGCAAAGGCAATGGCAATGATCTCGGCAATCCGGGAAATGGGTTTGACCCATTTGTAGCCTATAAGTCCGAGCACCGAGCTGATCAGCATGCCGCAGAGGCTTGTGGCGACGAAGAAGACGAAGTTTGCAATGTACATCCCCCAGCTTGTGAAATCGCGAAGCCCGGTCACCCCCAGACCCTTTCTCAGCTGAATCAGGTAGGCAAAGAGACAGGCAGCCAGAAGGGTGAAAAGGAAACCCATCCAGAGAAGGAACCCGGTATTTATCCTTACATTCCTGAGAATGTCAGTGGCCAGGGAATTGATCTTTCCCTTTTCTTCGGGAGTATTGAAGCGTATCGCATCCATAATTGCGCCTGTTTAAGCTTTTTCTTCCTTATACTCTCTCTTTTCCCCCTCCTCAAACTCAAAGATCCGGTTCTTGGGGGGCAGGTAATAGACCCTGGGTTGTGTTCCCAGTTCAGGCATCAGCCTGTAACCGCCGTTATTTTCAAGCAGCTCACTCAGGCGCACGGTCATCTTGGTGGTACCATTGGTAACTGCATCCTCGTTCTCATCCCCGAAGTAGAATACCCCGTTAGGGCATGCCGAGACGCAGTAGGGGAGCATCCCCTCCCTGAGCCTGTCTGCACTGAAGAGGCATTTGGTTATGGTCCCTTTCTTCTGGGGGATATTCAGTTCAACGTCATACTCCTTGTCGCTGTCAGCCTCATGCTGTGTTGGCTCCTGCCAGTGAAATATCCTTGCCGAGTACGGGCATGCGGCCATACAGAAACGGCAACCGATGCACCTCTCATTGTCAATCAGCACCACCCCGTCCTGTCTCTTGAAGGTGGCATCGACCGGGCATACGGAGACACACGGCGGATTGTCGCAATGCTGGCATGGCTTGGGCATGAAGTATGCCGGAGTGTTGACCGACTCCTTCATCACCAGGGTATTGATATGATACTCATACGGCCTGAGATGATGTGCGCTCTGACAAGCCTCAACACACTTCCTGGCATTGCGGCACTTTGACAGGTCAATGACCATGACCCATCTGCGGCCTGGAATACCTTCCCTTCCCCGGCTCTGCAACATCTTCAGGTCAGGTTTGAAATCGCGCATTTGCTCAACCGGTATCTCCACCAGGCGGTTGTCTTCGGTGAGCACCTTCACGTACCCTTCACGGTGTTTTGCCTTCTCAAATCGATGGCCCGAGTAAATCGCCGCTCCTCCCGTGACCGTAACAGCCCCCGCAAGTGTGACCTTCCGGAGAAAATCACGCCTCGAGTTCTCTATTACCCTGTCAAGGTCATTGCTGCGATTACCCTCCTCCTTCTTCTCTCTGGACATTGGTAATCAGATTGTTTAAAACAGAATTTCAGGAAATGGAATGCTATTCATTGAGAGTTGATTCAACAGCGCTCGTCTTCAGTGCTTTGTACCCTGTGGCATTAACTGCCTCCTTCAGCATGACAGTATCAACTTTACCGGGTTCAAACTCAACAACGGCATTACCGTCAGTGTGTGAGGCAGTGACCGACTTCACTCCCGGAATCTTTTCCAGGCTGGTGCATATGGTGTTCTCACACCCGGTGCAGGTCATCCCTTCAATTGAGAGGCTGACGGTGGCAGTGGCTTCCGGGGTTTCGGCAGTTTCCTTTGAACCTGTGCTCTTCCCGCCACCACAGGAGGCCAATATTATCATGATGCACATGATAAGGCTCACAACAAGTTTTTTTCTGGTCATATCTACATTGGTTAGGTTTAATAAACTAAAATCGGGCTCCATAAATATATAAAAATTTTGTGCCGGCAAAATGGAAAAAGTCAAATAT
>SBFZ01000198.1 GCA_006227095.1 Bacteroidota bacterium
AGGAAGGTCTTCTTCACCCTGAAATCACGTCCCACGGTGTCTATTGTTCCGGCAAACTCAGACTTCACCCTGTTGAGATTCCTGGTAACCGGGTGGTTCTGTGAAGGACGAAGCAACGGGTAGTAAACCCATGGGGTTGGTACATACTGTGCATCACCTCCCGGGCTGGAAACCTTCAGCGGGATAAGCATACAGTCTGCATCCTGCACTATCACCGGGTTGATCCGGGCACCGTATCTGAAGAGCATATCACTGATAGTCAGTGGTTCATACAGGGCTACAGTTGAGCCTGCAATGAGGCTGTCGGCATTCACCGTCACCTCTTCAGCCAGCCACAGCACCCTGCCGCCGTTCATTATATACTGGTCAATGATGAATTTGTCCTTTTCGTCAATTTCCTTCCGCGGGGCAGCGATGATGATAGCAGCATACCTGTCAATTATACCCTGCCTTCCTCCTATCACACCCCTGTCAATATTGTAGAATTTGGCCAGTTCCAGCGTAAGGTCGGCAACAAAAATCTCATCAAGCTCACCATGGCCTTCAATGAATGCCACCGTACTGACTGTGTCTGCTGTTGCGGTGGCTATTGCCTGTATGATCTCGTATTCCAGTCCTTCGGTTGAGTGAAGGAGGTTTGTTTCTGCCGGCAGGGTTGGATTGTTTCTGAGGAAGTTTACCGGTATGACTGTTTCACCGCTGGTGACAGTCAGTGAGGGAAAGATCCGTTTCTGTGTCCTGCCGCCTTCACCGTCGGAGGCCATGACATTGACCGGGTTAAGTCCGCGGCTCATCAGTTCACTGTGGAGTTTTTCACGCTCTGCCCTGTCGGATGATCCTGACGGATTGATGAAGTCATACTTTATTTTCCTTCCCGAGGCAATGCGAAACTCATCGAGATACTGTTCCACATTTCGGCGGAGTTTGCGGAATGCAATCGGGAGATCACCGTCAAGCCAGACATCCACCTTCACATCGCTCTTCAGTTCCTTAAGGATCTTCCTTGTGGGCTCTGCAAGCGTAAAGCGCCTGTCCTCGGTAAGGTCAACCCTGATATGAACAAGGGACAGCAAGATACATACGGCACCTGTTGCTGCAATGATTACCAGGGGTCTGGTGACCCTGCTGCGGCGGAGAGCTATCCTGGCCGCCTCGCAGAACAGCACTGTAACAAAGATGAAATATGATATATCACGGATGTCAAGCACTCCGCGGCTGACAGACCTGTAGTGCTCATTTATCCCCAGTGCTGCAACATGCTCCCCGGCAGCTGACAGACCCGGGAGGAGTGACAGTGAGTCAAACCCCCTGAACATTATGAATGACAGCACTGCGGCGAAAATGAATGAAATTACCTGGTTGGAGGTAAGGGATGAGGCGAAGAGACCTATGGCCGAATAAACGGCAGCCAGCAGAAGGAGTCCGATGAATGAGCCTGCAGTACCGCCACGATCCAGGTTGCCGGGTGTTTCTCCGAGTATCCAGACTGAGACGACGAATACCAGTGCCGGCAGCAGCGAAAGAAGCACCAGGAAGAGGGATGAAAGGAACTTGCCGTAGATTACAGCTCCATCTGTGACGGGACGGGACCAGAGCAGTTCAATGGTTCCGGCCCTTCGCTCTTCCGAGAAGAGCCTCATGGTGACTGCGGGGACCAGGAAAAGGAACAGCCACGGAGAGAGCACAAAGAGGGGGTCAAGACCGGCATATCCGCTGTCGAGCAGGTTCCACTGACCCGGCATGATCCACATGATCAGGCTGTTGGCCAGCAGGAAGACAATCATTACGATGTATCCCGTCAGGGAGCTGAAAAATCCTGCTACCTCCTTTCTGAAGAGAGTGAACATAATTTCAAGTTTGTTGTAAAAATATCCAAAAGTTTCAAGGCCTCGGTGGCCTGCGGGCATTTTTGATGTTGGTGATTATTGTTCCCGGGTAATAAAACCCTATTATCGTTTCAAAGGTGTTCTTCTTTTCTGCCATATGCTTTGCTCCGTCCTGGCAAAGGCCGACGCCGTGGCCGTATCCCCTGCCATTCAGGATGATGCTGTCAGCTTCAGCAGTAATGGCAAACCAGGCTGATCTCAGTCCGAACCGCAGACGTATATCCTCACTGGAAATGGTTTTGCCCTGCACGGTGCGGTATGCGATTCTTCCTCCGCCGGGAGTCCCGGCTGAATAAAGACTTCCTTCGGTTCCCGGCGTTATCCCCTTCAACAGCAGGAAGCTGTTCCATTCCGCACGGGGTATGCCCTTCCGCCAGGTTGATGATGCGGAATAACTGCACCACGGGTCCTTAACACTTATGAGGTAGGGATATCCGGCAAGCCAGACATCGGCAGAGGAAGCCGTCTCCCCTCCGCAGTTGCCGTGAAAGGCAGCCTCTATCAGGATGCTGTCACGGTCAGCCAGCACCTTCCCTGCCGTCAGGCGACAGGCGTTTACTATCACGGTATCGGTCACCACACCGGGGTAGACCTGGCAATGAATATCGTCACACAGGTTATAGCCGTCAAGGGCATGACGGTCAATATTCCGGTAGATATATGTCCGTGCCACTACTGCCTGTGCCCTGAAATAGTGTGACGGTCCCAGTTTGCCTGCCTCGGCGCGGACCACACCGGGAAGGCACTCCTCAACCGTGGCAAAGTTGAGTACAAGCAGTGATCCGGGGAATGGTTTGACCCTGAGCATTCCGTTGAGAGTCTTTTCAGGTTCCGGATTTCCGGGGGCACGCACCCTGAAAAGGGCACCGGCTGATACCGGGCTGAAGGTGAGTGAATCGGCAGCGCCATAGGTTCCCGATAGTGTACGGTAGATCACCCTGTTCTCATGGCGGGATATGATGACAACCTCGCCCTGATTAAGCCTGACATCCGCGGCGGCGCCGTCACGGAGGATGTAGCCTCCCTGTGAAGCAGTGAATATGATGGATGCCGGCCGCGTACGGGCAAAGATCCGTATTGAGATCTGCGCGCGGCCGGCGAGTGGCAGCAGCAACAGCAAAATGATGGTTAATGCCAGCCTCCTCATATTTCCCGGCTCTGTCTAAGGTCTGTGACCATGTCTGCTGCCACTCTCCCTGAGGCGCCGCCGCCCCCGAGTGCCTCCCGCAGCTCTGCATAGTCCTTTTTTATTATCTGATGCCTGTATCCGGTTGAGAGCACCAGTGCCAGTTCCCGGTGCAGGTTCATCAGGTTCAGGTCGCCCTGGATGAGTTCCCTTACTACCTCCCTGTCCATCACCAGGTTCACCAGTGAGATGAACCGGACCTTAATAACAAGTTTTGCCAGGTGATAGGTAAGCGGACTGGTACTGTAACATACCACCTGCGGCACATCAAAGAGTGCTGCTTCGAGGGTTGCGGTTCCCGATGTGACCAGGGCAGCCTCTGCCACCGCCAGAAGATCATAGGTTTTCCCGTTGATGACTTTTATCCCGTATTTTGCGGCTGCCTGTTCATACAGCCGTGCCGGAAGGTGATCCATCGCCGCCACCGCAAACTGGTAGTCGGGATACGACGGAGCCGCCGCTGCCATAACAGGGAGCATACGTGTCACCTCCTGAAGCCTGCTGCCTGCCAGGAGAGCAACTACCGGCCTTTCGTCAAGTCCGAGGGAAAGCCTCAGGCTACTGTTGTCAGGCACTCCCGCCCGCCATGCGTCAATGTGGTCAAGAAGCGGATTACCCAGGAAGATTGCAGGGTAGTCATGACGGGCATAAAACTCCTTCTCGAAGGGAAAAATGATATAAAGCCGGTCAACGAATCGTTTTATATTCTCAACCCTTCCTTCGCGCCAGGCCCAGAACTTCGGGGAGATGTAATAGAAGACCCTGATGCCTGACTCCTTTGCATAGCGTGCCATTCTAAGGTTGAAGCCCGGATAATCAATAAGAATGAGAACATCGGGCTTCATATCCGATATCTGGCGGCGGCATTCGGCAAAATTGGATCTTATGCGGCGGATATTGACAAGCACCTCCCAGACGCCCATGAAGGCAGTCTCGCGGTAGTGCTTGAGAAGCCTGGCTCCTGCCCTGCTCATCAGGTCGCCACCCCAGCATGCAATATCAGCATCCGGATCAGCTGCACGGAGGTGCTTCACGAGGTTAGACCCGTGCAGGTCCCCTGATGGCTCACCGGCTATGATGAAGTATCTCATCTCAGAAGAGCTTGATGGCAAATACCGTTAAAGCCCATGCAATGGTTATTCCCAGCACTCCTCTTGAAGCACGGAGCATATCCAGCCTGTTGAACAGAAGAAAGATGATGATGTTTGCAAATACTGAGACACTCATGATGCTGGTAATATTTCCGGCAGCCTCCACCTTCCGGAAATAATCGCCGAATGTGAGGCCTTTTCCGGTGAGCAGGAAGAAAACCATAAAGGCAATCACCGGAAGCACCAGTCCGGCAATCACCCCGGTCACGGCATTATTGTACTTCTGGGTGAACTTCATATCAGTTTTTCTTTTAGTGACATCAGGCATCCGCGGATGCTTATCACAGTTTTGATTTCAGTGTTTCCAGGTACCTGTAGGCGGTCATGTCAGTGGTGACGGGCACAACTGATACGTATCCGTTCTGAATGGCCCAGTCGTCAGTGTCAGCGGCTTCGGGCTCATGGTTGATGAAGTTTCCTGTCAGCCAGTAGTAAGTCTTCCCTGCAGGGTCCTTTCTTTTCTCAAACTCTTCCTGCCAGTTGCCTGAAGCCTGACGTGCAACCACCATCCCTTTGATCTCCGATGCCGGCAGCGCCGGGAAGTTGACATTGAGGCATATACCTGACGGAAGCGGCTCGCGAAGGAGCATGGAACAAATCTTCCGGATGTACTCTTCGCACCCCGAAAAATCTGCAGCTGAGGAGTAGCTGTTAAGGGAAAATCCAACCGAAGTGATGTCATACAGGCAACCCTCCAGTGCTGCTGCCATGGTTCCTGAATAGAGGATGCTGGCCGAGGCATTTGAACCATGATTTATACCTGAAACAATCAGATCGGGTTTACGGTCCAGCAACTGGTTCACTGCCAGTTTGACACCGTCGGCAGGAGTACCGCTGCAGGCATAGATCCGTTTATGGTCATCCTCATCGAGGAGCTTGACCCTCAGTGGTTGCTTGACCGTCAGGGCCTGAGACATGGCACTTCGACTCTCGGTGGCTGAGATAACCACAAGCTTGCCGAAATCCTCCATGATCCTGATGAGAGTACGGATGCCTCCCGCATAGAGGCCGTCATCATTGGTAATGAGTATCAGTTTATCGTTTTCTTCTAATTTCATCTGGATTTCTGTTGACGTGCAAATATAATGATAATGACGATGCTTTTAATACCGGACCCGTTGATGCCGCATACCTTTTTTCCTTACTTTTGCATGTTCAAAAAAAGATAATAAACCGCGATGAAGATTTCTTACAACTGGCTCAGGGAGTATCTTGATTTCAATGCAGGTCCTGATGAGCTTTCATCGGTCCTGACGTCACTGGGTCTTGAAGTTGAGGGCATGGAAGAATGGGTTTCCGTGAAGGGTGGAATGAAGGGTGTTGTTGTTGGCAGGGTGCTCACATGCGAGAGGCATCCTGATGCTGACAGGCTTAGTGTCACCACGGTTGATGCAGGGGGAACCGAGCCTCTTCACATCGTATGCGGTGCTCCCAATGTTGCAGCCGGCCAGCTTGTGGCCGTCGCATTGCCGGGTACCATGGTCTTCCACGGTGACGGGCAGTTTGAAATCAAAAGATCAAAGATCCGCGGGCAGCTCTCCGAGGGGATGATATGCGCGGAGGATGAGCTGGGGATAGGCACTGACCATGAGGGGATCGTCGTTCTTGACAGCACTGCAAGGGTCGGGATGCCGGCGGCGGACTACTTTGGTGTGATAACAGATACCGTATTTGAAATAGGTCTGACTCCCAATATGATTGACTGCAGCTCACACTACGGCGTTGCCCGTGTCCTTGCTGCATATTTCAACCTGCAGAAGCCTGTCAGGGCTAAGTTGCCGGAGATTTCCGGATTCAGAAAAGAGGCAAACGAAGGGGCCATCA
>SBFZ01000340.1 GCA_006227095.1 Bacteroidota bacterium
TCTTCCTGGTGCAGCCTGTTGAGTGCCTCACCCATCTTCTCCTCGTCACTTTCGTTCAGGGGCTTGATGGCAGTGCGGTACTTCGGTGCGGGGAAGGTCATCTCATCGTACGTCCAGTCGTTGCCCGGACCGTTGAGTGTATGGTTTGTCTTGGTGTTCTTCAGTTTCACGAAACCACCTATGTCACCGGCATGGATCTCGGGTATGCGTGTACGGTTCTTGCCTGCGCATGCGAAGATCTGTGAGAGGCGCTCCTTGGTCCCGTTGCTGGTGTTGACAGCGTCAAAGTTCTCTGTGACCTTGCCTGACATTACCCTGAAGTAGTTGATCTCGCCTATGTGCTCCTCGATGGTTGTCTTGAATACGAATACTGATACCGGTCCGGCAGAATTGCACTTCACCTCTGTACCCTTTGCATTCTTAACTGCAGGCATATCTGCAGGCGAGGGTGCGGAAACGGATACGAAGTCAAGCAGCCTGTCCACTCCGATGTTCCCTTTGGCAGAGATGCAGAATACCGGGAATATACCTCTTCCAAGGAGACCTGCACGAAGTCCGCGGCCTATCTCTTCCTCTGACAGCTTGTCATTGGCAAAGAAGATTTCCATGAGTGCCTCATCGCTCTCAGCCACTTTTTCGGTAAGAGCTGCATGAAGTTCCTCAGCTTTTGCCATATGTTCAGCCGGAATGTCAAGTATTTCAGCCTTGCCGCCGTCCTTGCCGTAGCGAAGCATCTTCATGCTGATGACATCAACAACCGTATTGAAGCCTGTGCCCTCGTTCACGGGGAACTGGGCCAGCGTGACATTGCTGCCGAAACGCTCGTGGAGCATCTCAACCGACTTTTCAAAGTTGGCTTTCTCATGATCAAGGCCGTTGACAGCTATGATGAGAGGCTTGTGAAACTTCTCGGCATGCCTGAAGTGAATCTCGGTTCCCACCTCAACACCGTTCTGAACGTTGATAACCAGCATGGCTGAGTCAGCAGCGTACATTGATGATATAACCCCGCCGGAGAAATCATCGAGGCCCGGGGTGTCAAGAATGTTTATCTTCTTGTCCCTGAACTCCGTGTAAAGTACTGTTGAAAAGATCGAGTTGCGGTTCTCCTGCTCAATCGGCTTGTAGTCTGAAACGGTGTTCTTTCCTTCCACTGTACCCCGTCTCTCAATGACCCCGCCGTTGAAAAGCATTGCTTCCGCGAGGGTGGTCTTGCCAGAGCCAGAGTTTCCCAGCAGAGCAATATTCCTTAGGTGGTCTGTTGAGTATGTCTTCATCTTCGGCTGTTGTTATATTATTATATTGTATTCTTCGTCCGGTTGGGAGCGCAAAAATAACAAATTTTCAAAAGATTGCATACAAAGTGGTGGCAGATTGAAAAATATTTACTTACTTTGCGGCGGTTTTTTGAAAACAGGAGTACCGGTCTCTCCGTCAGTGGAGTAAGTTTACAAAAGAAGTCAGGAGGAGCGGTCGGGAAGAAAATCCTGGAAATAACTTACAAACCATAAGTTACATCTTCAGAAGACTTTACCCCGGGTAACCGTGGCGGCATTTCGTCGCCTCAGTGACCGGATGGCGCTGACGGCGCTGCTGTGTTGTCAGCCTGGGCAGAAGGGGTGTGCCGGGAAAGATGCGGATCATGCAGCAGCAGGTTTGCAGAGCAGGGAAGATAAATGATGAAAAAGAATTTTTGCAGAACATAATTAAAAGGAAAATTAATTAAAGGAGAATTATGCCAACAATTCAGCAGTTAGTTAGAAAAGGCCGCAAGAAGCTTGTAGACAAGAGCAAGGCACCTGCTCTTGACTCATGCCCGCAGCGCAGGGGAGTATGTGTTCGCGTATATACTACCACGCCAAAGAAACCTAACTCAGCCATGAGAAAAGTAGCCAGGGTAAGGCTGACCAACCAGAAGGAGGTCAACGCATACATCCCGGGTGAAGGACATAACCTGCAGGAGCACTCCATAGTGCTTATCAGGGGCGGCAGGGTCAAGGACCTGCCGGGCGTCCGCTACCATCTCGTCCGTGGCGCACTCGATACATCCGGTGTTGACGGCCGCAAGCAGAGAAGGTCAAAATACGGAGCAAAAAGACCAAAGAAGTAACAGCTAAAGGATTCACAATATGAGAAAGGCAAAACCAAAGAAGAGGATCCTCTTACCGGACCCGAAATTCAACGATCCGTACGTTACCCGTTTCATCAATAACCTGATGTACGATGGTAAAAAGACCGTTGCCTTCAGGATTTTTTATGATTCACTCGATATAGTGGCTGACAAGATGAAGAATGCGGAGAAGAGTCCGCTTGAGATCTGGAAACAGGCTCTTGACAATATCACTCCGCACGTTGAGGTTAAAAGCCGCAGGGTTGGTGGTGCCACCTTCCAGGTGCCCCTCGAGATACGCCCTGACCGCAAGGTGAGCATAAGCATGAAAAACCTTATTCTCTTCGCGCGCAAGCGCACCGGCCGCAGCATGGCCGAGAAACTTGCGGCTGAGGTAATGGCTGCCTACAACAGTGAAGGCGGCGCATACAAGAAGAAGGAGGATACCCACCGTATGGCAGAGGCCAACAAGGCCTTCGCACACTTCAGGTTCTGATACCGGTGACAACGGGTGGTTAACCAGCAGCAAAGGATGAACAGCGATCTCAGACATACCAGGAACATTGGCATTATGGCCCATATTGATGCCGGGAAGACAACAACTTCCGAGCGCATTCTCTATTATACGGGCCGTACCCACCGCATCGGCGAGGTCGATGACGGCAATGCCACCATGGACTGGATGGTGCAGGAACAGGAGAGGGGGATCACCATTACATCGGCTGCCACTACCACCTTCTGGAAATACAGGGATCAGCTCTACAAGATCAATCTCATTGACACCCCGGGACACGTTGACTTCACCATGGAGGTGGAGAGGTCACTGCGCGTGCTTGACGGTGCCGTGGCGGTATTCTGTGCCGTCGGTGGCGTTGAGCCGCAGAGCGAGACCGTCTGGAGACAGGCAAGCAAGTACAATGTACCGCGCATTGCCTTCGTGAACAAGATGGACCGTTCAGGCGCTGACTTCCAGGGAGTGGTGCAGCAGATGATTGACAAGCTCGGAGCTCACCCGGTGCCGGTGCAGATACCCATAGGAGCAGAAGAGAAATTCCAGGGGATCATTGACCTCGTGGAGATGAATGCCATCATATTCGAGGACGGCGTTGACCCGCTGGTGAACTTCACCATACAGCCCATACCTGATTTCATGCAGGAGGAGGCTGATGAATGGAGAATGAAACTCGTTGAGGCATGTGCCGAGATGGATGACTCCATCCTGGAGCGCTACCTCGAAGATCATGAAAGCATCACCTCTGATGAGCTCATGAAGGTGCTGCGCCGCGAAACGGTCGAGGGAGTGATAGTCCCCGTATTCTGCGGTGCCGCATTCAAGAACAAGGGCGTGCAGCGCCTCCTCAACGGGGTTGTTGCCTACCTCCCCTCACCGGTTGATGTGGGAGCGGTTAAGGGCAAGGATCCGCGCGACGAGCAGGAGGTTGTTCGCAGGCCTGAGGCCGATGAGCCATTCTCGGCACTCGCATTTAAAATAGCTACCGATCCGTATATGGGACGGCTGGTGTTCATGAGGGTCTATTCAGGTACCCTCAATGCCGGTGATACAGTCCTGAATACAAGATCAGGAAAGAGGGAGAGGATCAACCGCCTCTTCCAGATGCATGCAAACAAGCAGAACCCCGTGGAAACGGTCTATGCAGGTGACATCTGCGCAGGCGTGGGGTTCAAGGACCTTAAGACAGGAGACACTCTCTGTGCCATAAACAAGCCTGTTGTGCTTGAGTCAATGGAGTTCCCGGAACCGGTTATCGGGATAGCCATTGAACCAAAGACACAGGCTGACGTTGACCGCCTGGGCGTTGCACTCGGCAAACTTGCCGAGGAGGATCCCACCTTCAGGGTGAAGACCGATGCAGACAGCGGACAGACAGTCATCAGCGGCATGGGTGAGCTGCATCTTGAAATTCTTATTGACCGTCTTAAGAGAGAGTTCAATGTTGAATGCAACCAGGGGAGGCCCCAGGTGGCATACAAGGAGGCCGTCACGGCATCCTACACTCACAGGGAGCTCTTCAGGAAACAGACAGGCGGCAAGGGCAAATTCGCGGATATCACCGTGGAGATCATGCCTGCCGATGACAGTGTTCCGGGACTGACTTTCATAAACGAGATCAGGGGAGGAAATGTGCCCAAGGAGTTCATTCCGTCAGTGGAAAAGGGATTCCGTGAGGCAATGATGAACGGCCCGCTGGCCGGCTTCCCCCTCGACAGCCTGAAGGTTATCCTCAAAGACGGTTCGTACCATCCCGTTGACTCAGACGCGCTGTCGTTCGAGATTGCTGCCAAACAGGCATTCCGCCATGCGGCGGCAAAATGCCACCCGGTACTTCTCGAACCGGTGATGAACGCTGAGGTTGTTACCCCGGAGGAATACGTGGGTGATGTCGTTGGCGACTTCAACAAGCGCAGGGGCAAGGTGGAAGGTATGGAATCGAAAGCAGGTGCAAGGGTAATTAAAGCAAAAGTACCTCTGGCAGAAAACTTCGGATACGTTACAGTACTGCGTACCCTTACCTCCGGCAGGGCTACATCAACGATGGAGTTCTCGCACTTTGAAGAGGTGCCTGCAGAATTGGCGAAGAAAATTATTGAAGTAACAACAGGAAAAATCCTTTAACAAAGATGAGTCAGAAAATCCGCATCAAACTGAAGTCTTACGATCATAACCTGGTCGACAAGTCGGCTGAAAAGATCGTCAAGACGGTCAAATCGACGGGTGCAGTTGTCAGCGGCCCCATACCGTTGCCTACCCATAAGAGAATTTATACGGTGCTCCGTTCACCGTTCGTGAACAAGAAATCAAGAGAGCAGTTCGAACTGTCATCATACAAGCGTCTGCTTGATATATACAGCTCAACTCCCAAAACCATTGATGCTCTCATGAAGCTTGAGCTGCCCAGCGGAGTGGAAGTGGAAATAAAAGTGTGAAACCGGAAAAATACTGAATTATGCAGGGATTAATAGGAAAAAAGGTTGGAATGACCTCCATTTTCAATGAAGATGGCAAGAGCATTCCATGCACAGTCCTGGAGGTGGGCCCGTGTGTGGTGTCACAGGTGAAGACTGTGGAGAAAGACGGTTATGCAGCTTTGCAGCTCAGTTTCGACGATAAGAAGGAAAAGGCAAGCAATAAGGCTGAGATAGGACATTTCAGGCAGGCCGGAACAGGCCCCAAGAGGAAGATAGCCGAGTTCTCAGGATTCGAAGACGGTAAGTACAAGAGAGGCGATGTCATAACAGTAGACCTCTTCAATGATGATACATATCTTGATGTCAGGGGCTGGACAAAGGGCAAGGGCTTCCAGGGTGTGATCAAGCGTCACGGCTTTGGCGGTGTTGGCGGATCAACCCATGGTCAGCACAACAGGCTCAGGGCTCCCGGTTCAATGGGTGCCTCCTCATGGCCGTCAAGAGTTATGCCCGGAATGCGCATGGCAGGCCGTAAGGGCGGTGTACAGCAGGAGACTGAACTGATGGTGGTGAAAATCCTTCCCGAATCAAACCTGCTTCTTGTCAAGGGTGCCGTTCCAGGCCCCAAAGGTGGTTACGTAATAATAACAAAGTAATGGAAATAGCAGTATTTAACATAGAAGGCAAAGAGACCGGAAGAAAGGTTAATCTCAATGAGACCATCTTCGGCATTGAACCCAATGACCACGCTATTTACCTCGACACCAAGCAGTACATGGCCAGCCAGAGACAGGGTACTCACAAGGCCAAGGAACGCAGTGAGGTCATGGGCAGCACACGCAAGCTCAAGAGACAGAAGGGTACCGGTACTGCCCGCTTCGGCAGCATCAAGAACCCGGAATTCCGCGGCGGCGGCCGTATCTTCGGCCCCAGGCCCAGGTTCTACGGCTTCAAGCTCAATAAAAAGGTAAAACAGCTGGCAAGAAA
>SBFZ01000356.1 GCA_006227095.1 Bacteroidota bacterium
CGGCGGAGAGGCGTAAAGAGAGCCATCAGTTTTTCAGATGATGTACATGTTTATCAGTTGCTCATAAAGCTCCTGCCTGCCGCTGATCTTCTTCGGCTCACCGGCTTTCAGGGCCAGGTCCCTCAGGTCTTCGAGGGTCAGTTTGCCCTTCTCATAGAGGGCGCCGTTACCTTTATCAAAAGAGGCATACCTGGCCTTACGCATCTTCAGATAGTCTGAATCACGGAGAATGCGGTCAGCAATTACCAGCCCGCGGGCAAAGGTATCCATGCCGTTGATATGGGCAATGAAGAGATCCTCGGGATCGGTTGAGTTACGGCGGACATGTGCATCGAAGTTTATGCCGCCGGTTTTGAAGCCTCCGGCCATCATGATTACAAGCATGGCCTCGGTGATCTCATTGATATTCGTCGGGAACTCATCAGTATCCCAGCCGTTCTGGTAGTCACCCCTGTTGGCATCAATGCTGCCCAGCATGCCTGCATCGGCTGCTGTCTGGAGATCATGCTGGAAAGAGTGCCCTGCAAGTGTTGCATGGTTCACCTCCACATTGAGTTTGAAGTCCTTGTCAAGACCATAGTGGCGAAGGAAACCGATCACCGTTGCTGCGTCATAGTCATACTGATGCTTGGTTGGCTCCATGGGCTTGGGCTCGATGTAGAAAGTACCCTTGAAGCCTTTTTTGCGACCGTAGTCACGGGCCAGGGTGAGCATCATGGCAAGGTGGTCAAGCTCGCGTTTCATGTCGGTATTGTGGAGTGAGAGGTAACCCTCGCGTCCTCCCCAGAATACATAGCCCTGTCCTCCCAGCGCTATTGTTGCGTCGATGGCGTTCTTCAGCTGCACTGCCGCATTGGTGAGCACATTGAAATCAGGATTTGTGGCTGCGCCGTTCATGTAACGGGGGTTACCGAAGAGGTTGGCAGTACCCCACAGGAGCTTCATGCCTGTCTCTTTCTGCCTTGCCTTTATAACGGGCACCCACTTCTCAAGTCGTTTTTCAATCTCAAATACTGATCCGTCACCTACCAGGTCTGTATCATGGAAGCAATAGAACGGAGCTCCTATCTTATCAAAGAATTCAAAGGCCATGTCAAGCTTGACCCTGATCCTGTCATCGCCCTCCATACCGTCATACGGAAAATCCCTGGTTTTCGCACCGAAGGTGTCTGTCCCGTCACCGCAGAATGAATGCCAGTAGGCTATCGCAAAGCGAAGGATATCCTTCATCTTTTTCCCGCCTACCTTGGCCTCGGGGTCATACCATTTAAATGCCAGAGGATTCTTGGATTCCCTGCCTTCATACTGAATTTTCCCTATTCCGGGAAAAGCTTCACTCCTGTTCTTTCGTACCATAATACTTATTGTATATATAGATGATTGTCAAGCAGTTCAAGCCACTCCATGTAATTTACATCATAGATCATGGAGAGCTGCGGATCTGGTTCACTGGTACCGGTTACTTTCAGTCCTGTGAAAGCATCCTCATCGCTTCTGTAATAGCCGCATCCGATACCGGCTCCGCGTGCTGCTCCGATTGACCCGTCAGTATTGTACAATGTTATTACAGTTGATGTAAGGCTTGAGAGTATATCCCTGAATACCTTGCTGAGGAACATGTTTGATTCGCCGGCACGGATCACGGTTGGATTTATGCCGGTCTCCTTCATTATCTCAAGCCCGAACCGGAATGAGTATGCAATGGCCTCCTGTGCAGCGCGGTAAAGATGACCCTGGCGGTGAATGTTAAAATTAAGTCCGTGCATTGAAGCTCCGATATCCCTGTTGCGGAACATCCTTTCGGCTCCGTTTCCGAAGGGGAGAATCATCAGCCCGTCACTTCCCGGATTAACCGGGGCAGCCATATCATTCATCTCCGGGTAGGAGAGTCCGGCACCTGTGTACTTTTTCAGCCAGGAGTTCAGGATGCCGGTACCGTTTATGCACAACAGCACTCCCAGCCGCGTCAGCCTTTCGGTATGATTGACATGCAGGAAGGTGTTGATACGTGACATCGGGTCAAACTGTGCTCGGTCAGAGACACCGTAGATGACCCCGGAAGTGCCTGCGGTAGCCGCCACCTCCCCGGGTTTAAGCACATTCAGTGAAAGGGCATTGTTTGGCTGGTCACCGGCCCTGTACGATACAGGTATGCCCGGGGTGAGGCCAAGTTCGGCAGCCACTGATGCCGTGAGACCGCCCTGGATTGAGAATGACCTCCCGGCCTCAGGCAGCAGGTCTGGAGAAATTCCATAGCATTCAAGTAATTCACCCGATACCTCACCTCTCATGAAATCCCAGAATATACCCTCTGAAAGTCCGGTATATGTAGTTTTTATCTCATCTGTCAGCCTCATTGCCAGGTAGTCACCCGGAAGCATGATCTTATGGATCTTCTTGAAGATCTCCGGTTCATTCTCCTTTACCCAGGCAAGCTTTGATGCAGTGAAGTTTCCGGGAGAGTTGAGCAGGTGGTGAAGGCTGAAATCTTTTCCCAGCTTTTCAAATGCCCTTGCACCGATCTCAACTGCCCTGCTGTCACACCATATGATTGAAGGACGGAGTACTTTTTTGTTTTTGTCAACGACAACCAGTCCGTGCATCTGGTAAGAGATCCCGATGGCTCCGATATCCTTCCGTTTTGAACCCAGTGAATCAAGGCAGTCTGCCAGCGCCAGTGTGAAGTTCTTCCACCACTCTTCAGGTTCCTGCTCGGCCCAGCCTGGTAATGGTGCAGAGATTTCCATCTCTGCAGGTGGCCACGATGCGGCCGATAGGGTTTTGCCTGTTGCTCCGTCAACGACGGAGACCTTTACCGATGAGCTGCCGAGGTCAATACCTAATAAAAGCATACGGACTCTGTTTTAGTAATACTTTATAACTGCCGAGATAAATGTACGGATATTTTCCGTAGGAGCATGTGGAGGAAGCCCCTTCTGAATTATTGTAATGAGCTAAAGTACTGGTCTTCTCCAACAGTATGTGGCAGATGAGGCAACCAGTGAGACAATTTTACCTCCGGCCCCTGTAAATGCAATTCCGGTCATTGCACTTTTTACACGGATAATCCCTGAATTTTACTCTCGCTCCAATACCTATTATGCCGCTTACAGATTTGACCGGATTCATCAGTGACGATTCTGTGAGGGTGATACCGCAATAATTGTCGTTGAAAAAGCTGAACAGTTTTTGCTGCTCCGCCACATCCCATCCGCAATAGCCTGGACTGAACCTGTTTGTTATCTTCATTCCCAGCAATTCAGCAGAACCCTTCAGTTCCTCATGCATCCTGGCGGCGGCATTTTCAGCAACCTCTGAACCAATCAGGTCATAAACGTAACCACGTAGCAGGTCACCCCCCTTCATGGAATTATGGCTTCTCAGACCTACCTCTGGCCCGGCAGTAGCGATAAACAGTGCGGCATCCTCCGCATACCTTATCTGACTGTGGATAATCGGTTTAACATCAAACACTACGCCTTCAATCTCAATTGTCCTGGTATTGTCATTACATTTTATCTGCTTAAAAACCCGGTATTCAGCCCTTGCCTGATCCAGTGAGGCCAGTTCATTTCTGACTTCGGCAATGAGATGGATTAGTGGTTCAGGAGCCTCACCGGTGGCGTACCCGATTACTCCCTCCAGATCCTCTGCTGTTGGAAGAAGTTCAGAGAAGGGATAACTGAATTGCATGATCAGAGTTGTTTTGACTGGTAATGTTCAATAAACCTGATTGCAAAATCATCTCTTGCCAGAACAAGATCTGCCGCCCTGACCAGGCCTGTTATTTTTTCCGGGTTGGCTATGGGACAAGTAAGTCCGTACAGGATTGACATGGCCATGAAGGCATTGTTGATATCTTCGCGGGCAGGCAGCCCGAAGGATATATTGCTGGCGCCCAGGGTAATGTTATGGCCCAGACGGTCATGTACAAGCCTTATTGTCTCCAGGGTAACACGGCAGGCATAAGGGTCGGCACTGACGGCCATAGCCAGCGGGTCGATGATCACATCCTCCTGCTTAATGCCGGCACTGACAGCCCGGTCAATAATCTTTTCGGCAATTTTCAGGCGCCGCTCAGGCTCATGGGCGATTCCATCATCATCAAGTGTAAGGCCGATAATGGCTGCCCCATACTGCCGGGCAACAGGTAAAAGGCTACGCAGTGACGCCTCTTCAGCATTGACTGAATTGATCAGGCATTTGCCCTTTGCCACCCTGAGAGCAGCTTCTATTGCCAGGGGGTTAGGTGAATCAAGGCAGAGAGGAATATCAAACTGATCCTGCAGTTCAATCACAGCCTTTGGTAAAAGTTCCACGTCTGCCACTCCGGGGTATCCTACATTTACGTCGAGGATATCGGCACCTGCATCGATCTGGGATTTAGCAAGTTCAAGCATATAACTGAAGTCTTCTGCCTGCAGTGATGAAACCAGCCTTTTGCGCCTTGTTGGATTGATGCATTCACCAATGATAACCACAGGCCCCTCAGTATCGATAACCACTTCCTTTGATTTACCTATCAGAATTGTTTTCATGTTTTGCGGATGCAGATTTGGGTGTTACATGCACAATGAACTGATTATTCGAGATTCCGGAGATATTCCACTGCTCCCTGAGGATCAGGAGAGTAGAAATCGGCTCCGATATTTTTGCAGAATTCCTCAGTTACCGGTGCTCCTCCCACGAGTATTTTCAGACCGTCAAATCTGCTCCTCAGTTCGCGCACACAACTGCGCATGTTTTCCATTGTTGTGGTAAGGAGGGCTGAAAGGCCGACAACAGCTTCCGGTTTCTGTTCAACAGCTGCTATATATTTCTCAGTGCTCACATCCACTCCAAGGTCTATAATTTCCCAGCCGGCACCTTCGATCATCATGGCTACCAGGTTCTTGCCGATATCATGAAGGTCACCCCTGACAGTACCTATAATGAATGTTCCCTTTCGTTTTGTTTCTCCTGAGATGTAGAATGGCTTGATATGGATCATTGAGCTGTTCATTGCTTTTGCTGCCATGAGCATCTGAGGCACGAAGATTTCGTTTCTTGAAAATTTCTGTCCCACCCTTGACATTGCAGGTATGAGTGCATCGTCCATTATGACTGAAGGGGCAATTCCCTGATCAAGTGCATGTTTCGTAAGTTCAAATGCACCTTCCTGGCCTTTCATGGATGGTGGGTAAGGAGAATTGACATCAATTTTGCCATTCTCAACGCAGGCTGCAATTTTCTCCAGTATCTCTGTCATGGCTACAATCATAAAGATGTTTATTCAGTTGGTCCAGAGTTATTACAAAGTTGAATGAAAAAGGAGTGACTGTGAAATGTCTGCAAATTATGAGAAATTTCAATAGTCAGGACATGCTGGTTGAACAAAGAGGTGAAGATAAATGAGGAATGTGTGTCTGGGACTCTCACCCCGGAGTTTTTGCACATGCCGGGCACACACAAAAAAACCCCGGCTGTTTCCAACCGGGGTTTTGTTTGTAAAGTCGGCGGCGACCTACTCTCCCACATTTTGCTCTGCAGTACCATCGGCGCAGGAGGGCTTAACTTCTCTGTTCGGAATGGGAAGAGGTGGAACCCCTCCGCTATAGCCACCTGAAGACTTTAAATATCGTGACATGCTGGTTGATGTAAGAATAATAAGACATTCCTCAGAAAGCTCACGGGTAATTAGTACTGCTCGGCTTTGATGTTGCCACCTTTACACCTGCAGCCTATCAACGTCGTAGTCTGCGACGACCCTTAAGGGAGATCTCATCTTGAGACGAGCTTCGCACTTAGATGCTTTCAGTGCTTATCTCTTCCAAACATAGCTACCCTGCGATGCAGCTGGCGCCACAACAGGTACACTAGCGGTCTGTCCAACACGGTCCTCTCGTACTAGTGTCAGGTTCTCTCAAATCTCCTGCGCCCACAACAGATAGGGACCGAACTGTCTCACGACGTTCTGAACCCAGCTCGCGTGCCACTTTAATCGGCGAACAGCCGAACCCTTGGGACCTT
>SBFZ01000185.1 GCA_006227095.1 Bacteroidota bacterium
CAGGAGCAGCACCTCGAGATGACCCGCCGGTTTGCCCGCCGTTTCAACACCATGTACAATGTTGAATATTTTCCCGAGCCTGATGCCTATAACTTCGGAAAACAGCTGATAAAGATCCCCGGACTTGACGGTACCGGGAAGATGGGCAAGAGTGAAGGCAACGGCATTTTCCTGGCTGATACTCCTGCAGAGATACGGAAGAAGGTGATGAGGGCCGTCACCGATGCCGGACCGGAGAAACCGGGCTCGGAGCCTTCAGAACCGGTCAGGAACCTCTTCACAATCATGGAGGTGGTTTCAGATCACTCTACGCTGGAATATTTCCGTGAGCAGCATGCCTCCTGCCAGATCCGTTATGGTGACCTGAAGAAGCAACTGGCAGAAGATATCATAAAGGTCACCGATCCTATAAGACTGCGCATCAATGAGATACTTAATGACCCGGTGTACCTGGGGAGGGTTGTTGCGCAGGGTGCGGAAAAGGCGAGGGCCAGCGCCGCGAAGACCATAAGCGAGGTAAGGGAGATCATCGGTTACAGGCCGTTCTGAAAGCCCGGCAACGCCCGTCATCAATGACCTTCATCCGCCAGCCGGGAGACCAGACCTTCAGACTTTCAGACTTTCAGACATTCACCACCGGCGCCCTTTCGAACGGCGCATTCCTGTCAAAGAGGTAACGGTAGGTTATGTGAGTCTTGATAATTTTTGCCCCTATCTGGTCAAGGAGGTGCATCATGGAGGGATTGAAATCGCCTATCCAGTTGAATTCCAGCTCTCTGTAAGGAAACTTGTCAGACATGGCCAGTTTTGCGAAAGATATTATCAGGGCACCTTCAACCCCCTTCCGCTGATGGTCGGGAACAATCCCGAAGATAAGACCGAAGGCCTTGGTCAGTTCTTTTTTGACATGCCTGTACCACAGGAATTTGAGTCTTCCCACGTGATTTAGTTTGCCGTTCAGGTGCCTGACAATCTGGTTTATTTCGGGGAGCATCAGGAAGAAGCATACAGGCTCATCACGGTAAAAGCCAAACCAGAGAAGCTTCTCATCGAGTACCGGTCTGATGCTTTTAAGTATCAGTCGTGCATGACCCTCACTGATGGTCTTCACACCCGGGAAACGTGCCCACCCCTTGTTGTAGACGATCATGAAATTGCGGGCTATGTCACGCATTTCCTTCATGGTCATGTACCTGAAGGTGTAGTCAGGATTGGCAAAGACCCTTTCAGCCTTTTCCCTGATGACGCTGCTGAGACGGCTGTCATCCACCGGCATCTGGTAGGTATACTGTTCAAAGTAGTTTCTGAAACCGTAGGCTTCGAAGAGCTCCCTGTAGTACGGCGGATTGTACGGCATGCAGTAGTTTGGAGGCATGAATCCGTCAACCAGCAATCCCCACCAGCGGTCGCGGTCACCAAAGTTCACCGGTCCTTCCATTACCGTCATTTCCTTTTCTGCCAGCCAGTCACGGCAGGCATCAAAGAGCATCTTTGCCGCTTCATGGTCATTGATGCATTCGAAGAACCCCATTCCTCCCACATGGCTGCCGTTGGCGCTGGCTATCTTTTTGCTGTAGAATGCCGCCACCCTTCCGACAGGTGTTCCGTTTTCGTCACGCAAAATCCACCTTACAGCTTCGCCGGTGCGGAACAGTGTGTTGGTGGATGGATGAAAGACTGATTCGATATCCTTATAGAGGGGTTTTATCCAGTTCCTGTCTCCATTGTTCAGGGTTGCCGGGAGGTCATGAAAATCCCTGATATCCTTTTTGCTGCTGAGCACAGCAATCCTGTAAGCGCAGTTCATTACCCTCTGAATAACCAAAATTTCTGAAAATTACTCAACTATTTCGGAAATCCAAAAGTTATGCATGGCAGACTGCAAGAGGTCAGATCATTTGCTTTAAAACCGAATGCCTGCCTGACTGTGGGACGTCACGAAGTATGTTCTCAAACCGTTAGCCTGTTCTTTGCTTTAAAACCGGGTGCATGGCAGACGGAGGGACGTCACGAGGTATGTTATCAGATTCTTACCCTTGCAGAGATAATAAAATTTCTTCCCGCGGCGGCTATGCCTGAAGAATATGGCCTGTATCTCAGGTCGAGAATATTTTCCACCCCGGCCGTCAGGTCGAGCCTGTTGCTGATGTTAAACGAGCTCTTGAAGTTGAGTGTGAACCATCCGGGTGACCATGGATTGCCGTTTTCGTCTTCGGCATAGAGGTATGGTTTGTCTTTTTCGCTTGGAGCCATCCGGTCATATGTGATGCTTCCGTTGTAGACGGCATAGAGGTCTGCCCTGACAGCTGATCTTTCAAAGACGAGGTGGGTGGTACCGAAAAGCGGCGGCACATGCCTGAGAGGTTCATTTTCGTCATCATGTCCGCCGGTGACTGTCAGTGATGACTTTATCCTCAGGAATGAAGAGGGGCGCAGCTCGGCTTTGAGCTGTGTTCCATAGACTATGGCATAGCCGGCATTGACCATGGCGAAGACCTGGCTCTCCTCTCCCTGGAACTCTATGGTAGGTTCATCGTTGAAGAGAAACTCACGGCGGACCATGGCATTGTCAAGGTATGAATAGAAGAGTGAGGCTTCTGCCAGCAGCATTTTTCCGAACTCCCTTGAAGCGCCGAGGTCAATGTTGTAAAGATACTCCGGCCTGAGGTCAGGGTTGGGTACTACCAGCACCCCCGGTGCTGACTCGAACACCTTGCCCAGGTCATCAAGGTTTGGTGCCCTGAAGCCGGTTGAGAGGTTGAGGGTAATCTCCGTCTGTCCGTCGGGCCTGTAAACGGCACCGGCAGCGCCTGTCAGTGCACCATTGGCCGATTCGATGGTTGTGAACGGGAAGTTGTAAAATGAATTGTCAGCTATCTCCGAGTTCAGGCTGACATAATTGTACCTGGCTCCCGCGCTGACGGTCAGTTGACTTACGGGATTGAACTTGTATCCGGCGTACAGTGAAAAGCTGTTGTACCTGTTCTGCCCGTTGGGATAGCGTGAACCGGCGGGAATGGTCTCGCCGGTTATGATGTTCTTCACATTGGCGGTGCTGTGAATATTGTTCCAGACGTATTCCGTACCGTAATAAAGGAGATTGCCCCTGTCACCGGTCTTCCTGTCGAGGTCGAGATTTGCTGACCAGATACCCACCTTCTCGAACTGCTGGTTGAGGTCTGTCTTGTTCAGTCCCCGGTCGTGACGGCTCTCGCGGTAGTCCTGGCGCGCCACCGTCAGTCTTGCCTCATCAAACAGAGGGGAGGGTTTGTTGTACCGTACCGAGGCGTTGGTCATCATCCATACCTGCGGTCCGTAATACCAGTCGCCGTACCTCAGGGTATTGTTTCTCGTCTGTATGAGCCTGTCATACCTGGGTACATCCGAGAGACGTGAATAATGGTGTGCCAGGTCTATGTCGAAGTTTCTTCCTGCCTTGAAGCGGAGCTTGTTCATAGTATTGAGCTGGCTGTATCCTGAAGCCACCTGTTTTTGGGGGTTATCGTTCATAACCACACTGTCCCTGTCGCCAACCCGAACCTGGTATGAATTGCGAAGGTATTCGGAATGTGAGCGTGATCCCATGACCAGGTCACCAAAGTCGGACCATGTGACTGAGGAGAGGAAGGCGATGCGTCTGCCACCTGCGTTGATATCAACATGGTATGTCTGTTCTGAAGAGGCGGAAGACCATCGCGCCATCCCCTCAGCCTTCATGAAGAGGGAGTCACCCGTTGAGAAGAGTGCTCTCTTCGTATGGAAGTCCATCACGCCGCCGAGTGCATCACTGCCGTACATCGTAGCACCCGGTCCGAAGATTATCTCAGTCCGTTCTATCATGTTGGGATCAAGGGATATCACATTCTGAATGTTCCCTTCACGGTAGATGGCATTATTCATCCGTACTCCGTCAATGTTGATGAGCACCCTGTTGGTGGCAAATCCTCTGATCATGGGACTGCCGCCACCGAACTGGCTCTTCTGTACGAATACCTCGCCCATTGAAACGAGGTCAGCGGCTGTCTGGGGATTCATCATTCTCACTGCCGGCTGAGCCACGACGATTATATGGTTTGGCACCTCATCAGACTTCTGTTCCCACCTGTTTGCCGAAACAATGAATTCTTCCACCTCGAAGGTCCTGGTCACGAGCTTTACTATCCAGCCGGCAGCCTTCAGCTCCTCAGTAGTGAATGAGACCCTCTCATATGAAAAATGCTGGAAATAAAGGGTCTGCCCCGGCCTGAACCCTGAGAGATTTATCCTGCCAGCGGGATTGGTAATGCCGAACTCTGTCCTGGTTTCATTGTATACCGCGACATCCGAAACAGGCTTGCCGTCATCGGCATTGATAACCGTAACGGTCTGAGCCACAATAGTGAAAAATGGAAGGAATAACAGCAATGATACCAGGAGTTTTTTCATGAGCCGGGTGATATTTATCTTGCCATAATGCACAAAAAGTGTTCCATTCATAACTCCGGCGGATATGTTTATGGACATAAGCGGGGCTGTCGGTCAAACTCACTGCCGGGGGCAAATTAATATTTTATATTTTTGATGTTGTTAAACCAATTGAATTATTGTGCGGAAGAGGACGGGCATCATACTGGTCGGGATTCTTGCCGTGGCTGTCGCCGTGGCTGCCTTCTTCATCAGGAAGGAGAAGCAGGTGGTTGTGATTGAACCCTGGGAGGCTGTTCCTGCCGATGCTTTCATGATTATCGAGACCAATGATTTTCCGGAACTTCTCACCCGGGTTACCGATCCGTCCGGATTATTCCAGGGTCTCTCATCGATGGAATGGGCCTCATCCGTTGTCCGTGGTGCCTCGGTAACAGACAGTGTCACCGGCGGGCGCGATGTGCGGGAGCTGATCAGCAACAGGAGGGTACTGATATCATTCCATATGACCGGCAAGGGGCAGGTCATACCGATGGCAGTGATGAGTACAGGGCCACTGATGACTGCCCGCAGGATGATATCGCTGTGCGAAACAACAGGTGCAACGGTGACCGATAAACGTGACCTGGGGGGGACACGTACCTTCACCCTCATGTTCGGCAGGGGGAGCAGGCAGGTCTCTCTGTACGCCGCACTGACATCAGGGATAATCATAGTAACAACGTCAGAAGCGCTTCTTGCCTCAGCCCTTGACAACAGGAATGCAGGGGCAGACATTCGGCATCAGCAGGGATTTGCACCTGTGGTTGCAGCTGCCGGAAAGGAGTCAGACAACATTTTCCTCCTTTTCAGAAACCTGCCGGGATTTCTGAAGTCATTCACTGATCCTGAAAAGATTGCATCTGTTTCCTCAGCAGCAATAGCCGGTGGCGGCGATCTCACCACGGTTGAAGAAGGTCTCTTCATCAGCGGTTTCCTGACAACATCCGGGGTCGGAAAGGGTGCCGACCGCCTCATTGAAGTGGCACCGGCTGAATGTGGCGTACATGAGGTGCTGCCGCGCAATACGCTGAGTTATAGCACTGTAATGCAACGTGCTTCGCTCGCCGGTGAGACAGTATCAGATCCGGCCTCAATAAATGCCACTGATCTTGCGCTGATAATCAGTCCGTTCACCGGCACGGAAGTGACAGAAGCCATTATACCTGCCGGTGATGCCCGGGTGAGTGTCCGGCTTTTCAGAATGACTGATCCGCAGTCGGCTGAAGAGGTTCTGCGGCAGAGGCTGACAGCCAAATACAGGCTGATGGGACTGAGGGAGAATTATTTTATTGCCTCAGCCAGGGATTCTGAAGGAAGGGAGGAGTCTGTGTACCGCCTGCCCTTCACCGGAGTGGCATCCATGCTGGCAGGCACGGATAAGGGAAGCAAAGGTGACGAATGGGTGACTTTTGCCAGGTCATATATGTTGTTTTCGTCCTCGCCGGAGGTGCTGGCTGCCATTCTCAGGGAGTCAGGCAGCGAGAATACACTGATAAATGACCCTGAATTCAGGGAGATGGAGAAGACCATGCCCACCAAG
>SBFZ01000119.1 GCA_006227095.1 Bacteroidota bacterium
ACTTTGTCATGAGAAATAAGTCTGTCATGCCCCGCACAGCGCTCAGGTATGCCATTGAGAAAATGCCTCCGGCACTAAGGGCAATGGCAATGGAGAAATAGTCCTGAACATTAAGGTGATGTGTTACCGGGTGTCGTCCCGGCAATGAATTGTGTAAGGGATTTATTCATGGTTCAGGGTTTAGCCGGCTGTATCATCTCATTCCGGCTGTCCTTTCTCTCCAGAAGTCATTGAAGCTGGTAACCGGATCTTCGCAGAGCCAGACAGCCGCACCGTACTCACGCGCATGAGGATCGGAGATACGGCCGATAAGCCTGATATTGCCGAACAGCTCTTCGACGTCCCCCCCGAGGTTATGATTGATGTAAATAAATGAAGTGATTTCAACCGGGAATTCGCGTGGGAACCAGTACCTGAAGCTTTCGTGGAAACTGACAGCTTCAGGCAGGCCGTACTTTTTGCCGATGATTGTTATGGCTCCTGCCTGGCCGTAGTTCTCAGCATATATCATGGCAGCCCCTTTGTCTTCAATCATCCTGTATGCGCTGTCGGTCAGAGTGGCAAATTCCTCCCAGCCAATCATGTCGGCATAATCCTGGGGAAGCGAGTGGATTGTGCCGTCTTCAAACCTCAATCCAAGATCCATTCCGTATCTCCTGTGAAGGACATCGAAATAAGACACCAGTCCATCCTTGTCCCATACCGGTAATCCGGCGGGAACACCAGGAATGGCAAGCAGGACAACCGCCATCGGGAAAGCTATCCTGATGATCCTGTTCCGGAGCCACTTCTCATAAGCCACACCTCCGGCCGCAATTAGCATGGGCATGACTCCCAGGGTATAATAGCTTTTGCCTTTAAGAAAAAACAGTGCAAGAATGACGAACAGAGCCAGGAATCCCAGGAACCTGAATCTGCGGACCTCACTTGATTTAAGCAGGAAGATCAGGCCGGCCACGGTAAAGATTGACCCTACGAAGGGCATGAACAGCTGTTCAGTAAAGAATACCCCGGCATTCATGTGCACAAGCTGGGTGTCGTATAATTCGGAAATATGACTGAATACAGGGAAGCCATGCAATGCCTGCCAGATGATGTTGGGAAGGAAGATCAGACCGCCGGCGATCATTCCATACCAGAAATGCCTGTTGGAGAATATCTTTCTGTACCCGGTAAACGGAATAATCAGCAGCAGTCCCATGAACAAAAGCCCTGCCAGGTATTTGTTCAGCAGTGCAAACCCGGCTGCTATTCCGAAATATATCAGAAAACTGTTCCTGCCTGTATTTATGAATTTAATCACCATCAAAAGGCAGACTGTCCACAGGAATATCTCGAGATGCACAGGGTGAAAGAGAAAGAATGTCCTCATGAAGAAGCCGGACACGGTGAGTCCCGTGGCGGCGAGGATGGATGCGTAGCGCGAGCCTCCCAGTTCCCTGGCCATGGATGCAACCAGAAAGACCATTATCCCGCCAATTGTGGTGGCGAACAGTCTTATTGCAAAGAGGCTGTTTGCGAAGACATGCTGCAGCATCCAGCTGACCCATCCTATAAGCGGAGGCACGGTGGCATAGCCGAAATCAGGGTGTTGGCCCAGGGCAAGATACAGAAGTTCGTCACGGTGATATTCCAGGTTGTCATATACAAGCAGCCTGGCTGCAATATTGAAGAGTGCGATTGCCAGGATAACCGGGTCAACTCTCTTCAGTCCCCCTTTAAGCATATATCAGAATTGTTCTTAATGAATAGTCATTGGAATGGATCCGGCTTTGCACATTTATTCACCTCTTTCTGATCACGCCGGAAGCAGATAGTTTGAATAAAGACCGTCACCGGATGCCGTTTCCCTGCACCTTTTCGATCCATTCAGATACAGACAGAACTGTTCCGTAGCTTTTCAGGGTTGCCAGGGTTGATGCATGGACATCGGCTGCGGCAACTTCCCGGTCGCCAAATTTCAGGTTCCGGGTGGCGCAGGCGTCATGAAGAAGGATAACACCGAACCCGAAGTCATGGGCTGCCCGTACTGCTGCCTCAACGCACATCTGGGTCTGCATCCCGCAGATTACAAGCGTGTCAGCTGGCAATCCGTCAAGATACTCCTTCAGTCCTGTACCCAGGAAACTGTTTACCTCCTCCTTGATAAAAATCTTCTCTCCCGGCATGGGCTTTACAAGATCATTTATCTCCATCCCGGATGCTGACTTATGCTGAATGAAAATCACAGGATTGCCTGTCTGCCGTGCTTCGCTGATGGCAATGGAAGCCTTCTCCGCTGCCTTTTCAGGTTCAACAAGTTCTGATCTTCCTCCCGGGAAATAAAAGTTCTGCACATCGATGACCAGCAGTGCATAGTTCTTTTGTCCTTCAGCACTGGCGATTGCTGTAAGGATTATGATGGCAAGTATGATTCGCTTCATGACAGTCAAACAGTTGGTTGCCCAAAATTAAAGGTTATTTCAGTTGCGTGGCGGAACTTCGCCGATGAAAAATTGTTTATTTTTCACAAATGAAAAACAGCACCCGGTCCTTATGAAGATCTTTAGATATTTTGCCCTGGCGGTATTTGCCTCATTGTTGTTCTCATCATGCAGTAACCTTAAACCCGGACGTGACAAGCCATACGTCGTACTGGTTTCGATGGATGCCTTCAGGTGGGACTATGATTCAATTTACAGCACCCCGGTACTTGATGACATTGCCCTGAAGGGAGTTATGGCTGAACATCTGATACCTTCATTCCCCACTAAAACCTTTCCGAATCACTATTCCATTGCCACCGGTTTGTACCCTGATCATCACGGACTGGTAAACAACAGTTTTTATGCTCCTGATCTTGATATGGTTTACAGGATAGGTGACCGGGCCATGGTCTCCAACGGGGCATTTTACGGCGGAGAGCCTATGTGGGTCACTGCCAGGAAGCAGGGGATGAAGTCGGCCTCCTTTTATTGGGTGGGTTCCGAGGCCCCGGTGCAGGGGATGCAGCCCGATTACTGGAAGGTATTTGATGATGAGGTGCCCTTCGGCGACCGTGTTGACACTGTTTTGAAATGGCTCTCGCTGCCCGTGAAGAGAAGGCCTCACCTGGTTACTCTCTATTTTGAGGAGCCTGACGCAGTTAGTCACTCTTATGGTCCTGTCTCGCCTGAGACCGGAGGCGTGGTCCGGAGCCTTGACAGCCTGCTGGGAGTTCTGCGTACAGGTATAGCCAAACTTCCCCATGCCGGCAATATTAACCTGATTGTTCTTTCAGATCACGGTATGACTGAGGTGGATGACTCACGCTACAATTATATATTTGATACGCTTCCGCAGGCGATGGTGAAAAGAATTTACGGCGGCAATCCGGTTTGGGCTGTTGAGCCCCGGGAAGGCAAAAAAGACAGCGTGATAATGTTGCTTAATGCCCAGCGGGGGATGAAGGCTTATGCAAGGGAGAACCTGCCGAAAAATCTGAAGTACGGCACCCATCCACGGATCCCTGAGATTGTGCTGGTTGCCGATCCGGGGTGGACTGCAGGGCTGAGGGCTGAACCGGGACGCTACTCGAAGGGTGATCACGGCTATGACTGGAAGTGCGCTGACATGCACTCGATCTTCTATGCGGAGGGACCTGCCTTCAAGAAAGGTTTCAGTGTTGATACACTGTATAATGTTGATATTTACAATATTGTGACAGGAATACTTGGGTTGGTGCCGGCTCCGAATGACGGTGATCCGGAACGGATTCTACCTTTGTTCAGATAGCTGGGGAATTCATGCGGATCCTGGATCTGGTGACCAGGAGTGGACATCACCAACTATTTTTGACCACATTACCCCCTTTAAATAGTCCGTATCATGGAGCAAATATCTGAGCTGCTAAGAAAAGCGTCGGGTTGAGTATGAATTATTACTCTTCAGATAACCGGTGATCAACGAAGTCGATATTGCGCCTGATCTTTTCATAACCGGTCCGCCTGGCTGGTGACGATTTGAAAATCCTTTTAAATTCTTCGGGGGTGAGGTCGTGCCACTCTTTTCTTGTCAGGGAGGTGACCGGAAAATCAGGGATCAGTTCCTTATCCCCATAAGGCAATGCCTTTTTGTTATATGGACACACCTCCTGGCACCGGTCGCAGCCGAAAATCATTCTCTCTGTCTTCCCCCTGAATTCTTCAGGTATATTTCCGTCATGTTCTATTGTGAGGTAGGAGACGCAGCGGCGGGCATCAATGGTACGGTCACTGCAGATGGCTCCTGTCGGGCAGGCATCAAGACAGAGGGTACAATCGCCGCACCGGTCGCGTGCCGAGGCATTGTCCCAGAGGAACTCTGCCGTGGTGATTATCTCTCCCAGGAAGAAGAAGGAGCCGATATCCTTATTGATAACAAGGCTGTGTTTACCCCGCCATCCCAGGCCTGCACGAATGGCCCAGGCTTTTTCGGTAACGGGACCGGCATCGCAGAACACCCGGCAAACAGCATCAGGCACCTCCTTTTTTATGATCTTCTGAACACGGGTAAGCTTTTCTTCGATAACCATATGATAATCCTTTACCCGGGCATAGCGGCTGACGAAATAGTTTTCATCACCGGCAGCGGAGTCATTGCTGTAATATCGTATTCCGGCTACTATTACTGAACGGGCTCCTTCAACCAGGGTTGTAATATCGCCCCTTTTATCCAGGTTTCTCTCAAGGAAACCCATTGTCCCGTTTTTCCCGGCTGCTATCCATTCAGCAATATGACTGCTGTCTTCATGGTGGGCTGCCGCCTGTGCAATGCCGTAAATATCAAATCCCTCCATCCGCAGGCTTTCGCGGATTTTCCAGGTCAGGGCTATTTTACGTGCATCGGTCACGGTACAGATATCAGGGGGATCTTACTTAATTCTCCGGTCAATGTCAGGAACTCAGATCAGTCTCATTTACTTGCCCCGGTCAATGTCCGGTAATCTGAAGATTCTTCTCTGTACCGGTAAAGGTACATTTTTCTACAGAAGTCCCAGCTCCAGCTTTGCCTCATCGCTCAGCATGCTGCGGTCCCACGGCGGGGTGAAAGTAAGCTTGAGGTCACAGTCCTTAACCCCGCGGATACCGGCAACCTTATAACTGACCTCCTCAACGAGATCCTCAGCCATAGGGCAGTTGGGAGCAGTAAGCGTCATGGTTATGTGCGCTATCTGTTCCTCGTCAACCCTGACCTCGTAGATGAGGCCGAGGTCATAGATGTTTACCGGTATCTCGGGATCAAAAATACTTTTAAGCACTCCTACAATTCGTGCTTCAGTCTCCTGTATCTCCTGTGTGTTCATGAGTGTTCCTGTTTTGCTTTGTAAGCGAGGGCATACAGGCGCATCTGTTTCATCATTGCCAGCAGGCCGTTTGACCGGGTGGGAGAGAGATTCTCCCTCAGTCCGATCTTCTCAATGAAATAGATATTGGCGTCAACTATCTCTGCCGGGGTGCGGCCGGAAAAGACCCGTACCAGCAGCGCCACTATACCCCTGGTGATCAGCGCATCGCTCTCGGCGGAAAAGGTGATTATGCCGTTTTCAAACGACGGATAAAGCCACACCTTGCTCTGGCATCCCTCTATGAGGTACTCCGGGGTCTTGTGCCTCTCATCAAACGGAGCAAGTGATTTGCCCAGGTCAATGAGATACTCATACCTCTCCATCCAGTCGCCGAACTGTGCGAACTCGTCAATGATCTGATCCTGTATTTCGTTAATATTCATCTCACTATGTTCAAGCAAACATTTCGGTCACCTTCCTCACGCCTTTCACCAGCGCCTCAATTTCCTCTTCAGTATTATAGAAGGCTATCGAAGCCCTGATATTGCCACTGATCCGATACCGTTCCATCAGCGGCTGGGCGCAATGATGGCCGGTTCTTACAGCTACGCCGAGTTTGTCGTAAATCGTGCCGGCGTCGTAATGATGGATCTTTCCGATATTGAACGAAATGACGCCTGTCT
>SBFZ01000167.1 GCA_006227095.1 Bacteroidota bacterium
GAGTTTAAAAGAGGCAAAGCCACCCCGAAACCGGAGGCCGAACCTGTCAGACTCAACAAATACATTGCAAACAGCGGCGTATGCGCACGCCGTGAGGCAGATGAACTGATAAAACAGGGCTATATCACCGTCAACGGGAAGAAGGTGACCGACATGGGAATCAAGGTAAAACCTTCTGATAAAGTAGAGTACAGAGGGAAAAGGCTTACCCCCGGGAATAAGGTTTATATCCTGATAAACAAACCCAAAGGGTATGTTACCACCGTGAAGGATCCTCACGCCGAAAACACCGTACTTGACCTTGTGAAGGATGCCACCACCGAACGCATCTACCCTGTCGGCAGGCTTGACAAGGCAACCACCGGAGTGCTGCTGCTAACCAATGACGGTGACCTGGCAGGCAAACTGACCCACCCATCTTACGGCGCCAGGAAGATCTATCATGTATTCCTTGACAGGGACGTGACAAGGCATGACATGGAAACCATCGTTGAGGGAGTGGAACTTGAGGATGGCAAAGTCAGCGCTGACGCAGTTTCCTACGCTGATACGGAAGATCATACCCAGGTAGGTATTGAACTCCATTCGGGCCAGAACAGGGTGGTAAGACGCATCTTTGAAAAACTTGGCTACAAGGTGAGAAAACTTGACCGCGTAAGCTTCGCCGGGCTGACAAAAAAGAACCTGCAGCGGGGCCACTGGCGTCACCTGACACCAAAGGAGATAAGCATGCTGAAACGGGGTATATACAAATAACGGAAACTGATGGCACACAGGTCGGGCTTCGTAAATATACTCGGTAACCCCAACGTCGGGAAATCAACCCTGATGAATGTGCTGGTGGGCGAAAAACTCTCCGTTGCCACTCCAAAGGCACAGACCACCCGCCACAGGATCATGGGAATACTTACAGGAGATGACTACCAGGTGGTTTATTCTGACACACCCGGCATCCTCAACCCGAAGTATAAACTGCAGTCGGCCATGATGAGATCAGTCGAGTCAGCTCTCGATGACGCTGACCTGATAATCTATGTTACCGATGTGGTGGAGACTGCGACCAAGAACCAGGAGCATCTCAGCCGGATACTTGCCTCACCCGTTCCCAAAATCATTGTTATAAACAAGATTGACCTCACAAACCAGGAAGAGCTGGAGATACTTGTCGGTAAATGGACTCAGACTGCACCAGGGGTGCCGGTCTTTCCGGTTTCCGCCATCAGAAGGTTCAACACTGATCTGCTCCTGAAGGAGATAATAAGCAAGCTCCCGGAAGGACCGCCGTACTTTCCGCCGGACCAGCTGACTGACCGGTATGACCGGTTCTTTGTGACTGAAATAATAAGGGGTAAAATCTTTGAGACCTACCAGAAGGAGATACCATATTCGGTTGAGGTTGAGATAGAAAGTTATAAGGAAGAACCTTCAATAAACAGGATTGCAGCCGTGATTTACGTTGCACGTGACAGCCAGAAAGGTATCATAATAGGACATAAGGGTTCAATGCTCAAACGGGTAGGCACTGCCGCCCGAAAGGAGATGGAAGAGTTCCTGGGCAAAAAGGTCTTTCTTGAACTCTATGTCAGGGTTGCACGCGAGTGGCGTGATAACCCCAATATGCTGAAAAAATTCGGCTATATTTAGTATTTAATTGTTTATGAGTAAGATAGCAGCAATAGTAGGGAGGCCTAATGTAGGCAAGTCAACCCTGTTCAACCGTCTCACGGAAAGCCGGGCAGCGATAGTGAACGAAGAAAGCGGCGTAACCCGCGACAGGCATTACGGCCGGGTGACATGGAACGGTGTCGATTTTTCAGTGGTAGACACCGGGGGCTTCGTGGAAAATTCCGATGATGTCTTTGAAAGCGAGATAAACAGACAGGTTAAGCTTGCCATCAGCGAAGCCGATGTGATTCTTTTCATGGTAGACGTTGAGACCGGCATCCATGAGCTTGACAAGGCGGTAGCCGGAATGCTTCGCAAGGTTCAGAAGAAGGTAATAACCGTGGTTAACAAGGTTGACAACAACAACCGTCTTCTTGATGCCGCAGAGTTCTACGGACTGGGACTTGGGGAGTACTTCCCGGTAAGCTCGGCAAACGGCAGCGGTACGGGCGACCTGCTTGATGAGATAGTGAAACACCTTCCCGATACCCCTCCCGAAGAGGGTGAAGAGATACCAAAGGTGGCTGTTGTAGGCCGCCCCAATGTCGGAAAGTCATCACTGGCAAATACCCTCCTGGGGGAAGAAAGAAATATTGTAACCCCTGTGGCAGGGACCACACGTGACTCGATACACAGCCTCTACAACAAATTCAACTACCGTTTCCTGCTTATTGACACCGCAGGCCTGAGGAAGAAGGCAAAGGTGGATGAAGATATCGAATTCTACTCAATACTCCGCTCTGTCAGGTCAATAGAGGAGAGTGACATCTGCCTCCTGCTTATTGATGCAACAAGGGGGATTGAGGCACAGGATCTAAGCATCCTCAGCATCATCCAGAAAAACAACAAGGGGGTTATCATCCTTGTTAACAAGTGGGACCTGATGGAAAAGGACAACAATACCACAAAGCAGTTCGAAACTGAAATAAGATCAAAAACAGCCCCTTTCACTGATTACCCGATACTGTTTATCTCTGCAATCACCAAACAGAGAGTCCATAAAGTGCTTGAGCTGATCATGGAGGTATATGAGAACAGGAGGAGGAAAATCCCCACCTCCAGGCTTAATGAACTGATGCTTGGCATCATCAGTGATACTCCACCGCCGTCATTAAAGGGAAAGCACATAAAGATAAAGTATGTGACCCAGCTTCCGGGGGCCTACCCGGCCTTTGCCTTCTTCTGCAATTACCCGCAGTACATAAAGGAACCCTACAAAAGGTTCGTGGAGAACAGGCTCAGGGAGAACTTCCCCCTGTCAGGCTCGCCTGTAAAGATTTATTTCAGAAAAAAATAAATACATTTGGTGTGATTTTTGTTGCTAAGGCGAAACGGGAGCAATGAAGAAAGCAGTTATCATAACGGTTATCGTGGCGGCTGTCATGCTGGGTTCATGCGGGTCAATAGAGACTCTGCCTCCTGAACCAATGATAGAGTTCCGCACCTTTACCGTTTATGATTCCATTGATATACTCGGCAACCCTGCCAAGGCCGGAAAACTGACCTTTTATTTTGAAGACGGCGACGGTGATCTTGGCCTTGACCCTCCGCAGAATCCCGGCACTGACCCTTCAGGCAATCTATTCCTCAGGCTCTACCGGAAGACCGATGGAGTCTTTGAGCTGGCTGGCCCGTCAGACCCCCTGTACCCTTCAGAATACCGTATCCCGTACATCGAGGCTGAGGGTCAGAACAAGATACTCAAGGGAACAATTGACGTTACACTGATGTACCTGCTTTACAACGCCTCAGACACACTGTACTATGATTTCTGGATCAGGGACAGGGGAGGCAATGAAAGCAACACCGCCACAACCTGTGTTGTGGTCCTGGGTGAAAACGGTACCTGTTCGCCTGAGTGATCAGACTCTTATACCCATAAACAGGACATCATCAACCTGTTCATTGGATCCCATCCACTCATAGAAGAAATCCTTTACCACCTTCTGCTGTTCGCCGGCATTGAGCGGTGCTATGTCATCAATCAGCGTCTTCAGCCTGCTGATCTTCATCTTCTTTCCGCCGGTACCGCCAAACTGGTCACAGTAACCGTCAGTGAACAGATAGACCATATCGCCCTCCCTGAGATGGTATTCCTGGTCATCATAAAACTTCTCGGTCACCGACTCACCTCCGACAGATGACCTGTTACCCCTTACATAATGCTGTACTCCGTCTATCACCAGGATTACCGGTCTCATTGCCGATGAGAATACCAGCTGACGGGTGGTAAGGTTGAACTCACAGACCACTATGTCCATGCCATCATTGGATGCTTCCATCTCCTGGTTCTGGTTGAGGGTCGAAAAGATCTGACGGTCAAGTTCATGCAGCACCTGTGATGGCCTGGTGATCTTCTTGACGGTTATGATATCCTGAAGCAGCGCCGTGCCGATCATTGACATGAAGGCGCCCGGCACACCATGACCTGTTGAATCTGAACAGACAAGTACGAAACGGTCTTTATCAACCCAGTCAAACCAGTAGAAATCACCGCTGACAATATCGCGTGGCAGGAAGAAGACGAATGCCTCCCTGAAAACTGTCCCGAGGCGGGCCGTGTCCGGCAACACACTGCTCTGGATTCGCTTGGCATATTTGATGCTCTCGGTAATATCGAGGTTCTTCTGTGCAAGTTCTTCCTTCTGTTCGTATACTTCCGCAGTACGCTTCTGCAGTTCATTCTCAAGGAACTCGCGCTGTTTCCTGTGTGCCCTCTCACGAAGCCTGACAATAACATAAACCACACCCGCCACCAGTGCCAGCATCAGAAGGATAAACCACCATCTGTCAGTTACCGGCTTCTGTATCACCAGGTTAAATGATGCCGAAGTTGCACTTTCCGGATCATCCCTTGTAAGAGCCTCAACATTGAACCTGTAGTGTCCGTCGCGCAGGTTGTACGTAACAGATCTGTCAACTGTCACTTCACTCCACGCCTCATCAAAATTATCAAGGCGTGTACGGTAAACCACATTCAGCGGATCACGCAGCAGAATACCGGCATAATTGACCTTTATACTGTATGACTTCCTGTACGGGAGATTGTAGCTCCCGCGGTACGGATATACCACGTTGTTTATGACCACCGAGATTATTCCTGCCTGTGGCGGAGCAACAGTATCAGGCTCCATTGCCGGATTATAAACCACAATCCCTTCAGTGGTTCCGATGCAGACTGTCCCGTCAGGAAGCTGTGCAATTGCATTGGGGAGGCAGTCACCCCTGACCCCGAAATCCGTACTGTAAGCCCTCACAGATCCTGTTGCCGGGTTGATTATCGAAAACCCTTTCTGATGACCTGTCCATATCCTTCCGTCATTGGCAATCATTGCGCTATAGCAGAAATTGGTCAGCAGGCCGTCAGCTTCCGTGTAGTTGAGTATAGTGTCACCGGCAAACAGGAAGAGGCCGTTCCCGTTGGTTCCTGCGCAGACTGACAGGTCAGGAGCAACTGAAATGCTGCGTATCTCATTCACCCTGCTGCCTTCCATAACCATCCCCTCGGTACGGACACCACCGGTAACGTGTATATAACATAACCTGTCACTCTTGGTGGCCACCAGCACCTCCCCCGGCCTGTTTACCACAACCTGGGATATGTAATTGTGCGGAAGCATGTCAAGGGTGGTATAAACAGCCTTCTGCCTTCCGCTCTCCCTGTCAAGGAGAATTACCCCGTCACTGGTACCAAGCCATACATTCTCATTTTCAACCGCTACGGAGTTGACATGGTTTTGCCCGGGATTTGCAGAAACATAAATTTGCCGTACTGTGCCGTCAGGCTTCATCAGCCATGTGCCTCCGCTGACGGTACCGATCCAGATATTGCCACGGTCATCAGCTTCCCAGGCGGAAATTCCTGATCCGCCTGTTTTTGCGGTCAGTGAACGGAACCTGGTGAATGCGCCGGTCAGAGGATTGAAATTATGCAGCCCGGTTCTTGTTCCTGCAAGAACCTCTTCACCGGAAACCCCGATGAAGGTGATCTCCTTGTTTGTCTCAGGTTTCTGAAATGAGAATGCATTCGTTGTTACTGCGGCAAGTCCCCTGCTGAAGAGGCCTATCCAGAGGTTACCCTCCCGGTCTCTGAAGAGGGTCCGGACATTGTTTTCAGGCAGGCCTGAAGTGATATCATATGTTCCTGCAATCTTCATTTCTGAGTAGTCAGCACTGAAAGTGGTTTTCAGCGCACCGGCTCCCAGTGTGGCAACCGTCAGGTTCCTTCC
>SBFZ01000156.1 GCA_006227095.1 Bacteroidota bacterium
GGCTTACAGGCCGGCCATGACCCGGCAGGAAGGTCTCACATCCTGTTTCAATCATCCTCTTCCAGCTGCCGATCAGCACCTCCACATCATCGGCAAAGGGCGGAAAGGGTTTGCCGGGAGTTGTTCCTATGATTGAATCTCCTGCGATGGCAATTATCCCGTCAATAACCAGCGTTGCCCCGCCTGGAGAATGCCCGGGTGTATGTATAATAAACCCGTTTATGCCGAAACGGTTCAGATCGAACCGGTCAGAAAAAATATGATCGGCAGTGCACGGGTCATATTTGAATACCGGGCCAATCTTTTTCCCGATGCTTACCAGGCTGCGGGTTAAAGGATAAGTACCTTCGGGTATGGGTGTTTCACCGGCAGCAAGCATTTGGCTTTCTGCCTCATGCACAACCACTTCGGCCCCGTACTCACCCTGCAGCCATGCGGCATTGCCGGCATGGTCAAAATGGGTATGCGTAAGTATTACCGCCTCCGGGATGAGATTTTTACGCTCAAGGGCATGTGCAATCCTGCTCCGGTCAAATGAGATACCGGTATCAGCCAGAATGGTCCTGCCATTGCATGAAACAACCCAGATATTGCACCTTGCAGGTGTCAGCCTGACTATCGAGGTGCCTTTGCCTGTGTCAGTTATATCAATCATCATACTAAGATACTATACATACAGAATTGCGGAACATATTGGTGTAAACTATAATATCTTTGATTGAGCAAATTCCAGATCCATGATGAAAACAATACCCATTTTCCAGGTTGACGCCTTTGCCGAGGCACCCTTTACCGGGAATCCGGCAGCTGTATGTGTTCTGACCGACCCGGTCACAGAGAAGACAATGCAGAAGATCGCAATGGAGAACAACCTTTCTGAGACTGCTTTCATCACCCGCGGGAAAGACGAATGGCTTATCAGGTGGTTTACCCCTGCCGCGGAGGTGGACCTCTGCGGGCATGCCACCCTTGCCTCGGCATATGTGGTCATGAATTTCCTGGAACCGCAAAGCGAAAAGGTCGTTTTTCGCTCAAGGGTCATGGGTCATCTCACAGTCAGGAAGAGAGGCGACCTCCTGGAACTCGATTTCCCGGTTGATAATCCGGCGCAGTGTGAGTTACCCCCATTCATCAGTGAAAGCCTGGGAGCAGTACCATCTGAGACCTGGATGGGAAGAAGTGATTATATGCTCGTGTACGGGAGTGAATCAGAGATCAGGCATATGAAACCCGATTTCAGGAGTCTGTCCCAGACCGAGAGCAGGGGTGTGATTGTAACAGCACCTGGCGACACTGTCGATTTCGTCTCAAGGTTTTTCTGCCCGCAGATCGGCATTGACGAAGACCCGGTTACCGGCTCGGCACATACTACCCTTACACCCTACTGGTCAGCCCGGACAGGGAAAAAGACCCTAACGGCACGGCAGCTTTCCTCAAGGGGAGGTCTTCTCGAATGTTCACTGGAGAGTGATCGCGTCAGGATAGCCGGATCAGCCATTATCTATCTTAGAGGTGAAATTTTCTTATGATTTAGGGTAAAAACAATTAAGTTTGCCGGCGAAAAAGAACAAGATGACAAAAAAGGATGCCGTTCACCCTTACGGGGAAAAGCAGGACCAGTTTGACAGACGTTACCTCCGCATGGCCGCAGTATGGTCTGAAAACTCATACTGCCAGAGACGTAAGGTTGGTGCTCTCATTGTCAAGGACAAGATGATCATCTCTGACGGTTACAACGGTACACCGGCCGGATTTGAAAATGTGTGCGAGGATGAGAATAATGTAACCAAGCCTTACGTTCTACATGCTGAGGCAAATGCCATTACAAAAGTTGCACGGTCAAACAACTCGAGTGATAACGCCACCCTCTACATCACTGACTCCCCCTGCATGGAATGCGCAAAGCTGATCATACAGTCAGGTATCAGACGTGTAGTGTACAGTAACCAGTACCGCAACCTTGACGGCATTGAGCTTCTGAAACGGGCTGGCATAGAGCTTGTATATATTGACCTCGGAGAAAAGAAAAATGAAATATAACAGAGCATATTTACCGCTGATAATCGGGATTGCCGTTGCTGTCGGCATTCTGATAGGTTTTTACATGCCCCATCCCCAGACAGGACTTTATACAAATTTCCCGGCTTCGAATGACAAGCTCAGCCGGATCCTTGACATTATCGAATCAGATTATGTTGACACCGTCAACCGCAATTCCCTCATCGAGGAGGCCATACCGGTGATGCTCCGCAAGCTTGATCCCCATTCAGTATATATTCCGGCCACTGACCTTGCCCAGGCCAATGAGCCACTTCAGGGCAACTTTGACGGAATCGGAGTATCATTCAACATGCTGACTGACACCGTTCTGATAATAAGTACCATCCCGGGAGGACCTTCAGAAAAAGCGGGGATCATTCCGGGCGACAAAATAATCTTCGTGAATGATTCACTGATTGCCGGCAGGACCCTTCCGGATGAGGATGTGGTCAAGATGCTCAAGGGGCCGCGGGGCACAAAGGTGGAACTGAAGATTGAACGCAAGGGAGCCGATAATCTTCTCCCCTTTACCATTATACGTGACAAGATCCCTATCTACAGTGTCGATGTCTCTTACATGATGTCTGACGATGTCGGCTACATAAAGATCTCCAACTTCGCACTCACCACTCATGATGAATTCAAAAAGGGGCTCAGTGAACTGAAAGAGCAGGGGATGAAGAAACTGATCCTTGACCTCAGGGGTAACTCCGGAGGAGTGATGGATGCAGCCACCATGATAGCAGACGAGTTCCTCCCGGAAGGAAAACTCATTGTCTTCACCATGGGTAAGTCAACCCCACGCCAGGATGTGAAGGCTACTGCACGGGGCGAATTCGAGACAGGTGAACTGGTGGTACTGATAGACGAGTGGAGTGCCTCCGCCAGCGAGATCCTGGCAGGTGCCGTTCAGGACAATGACCGTGGAACCATAATAGGAAGGCGATCATTCGGCAAAGGACTCGTGCAGGAGCCGGTAATGTTCCGTGACGGATCCGGTATGAGACTTACCATAGCAAGATACTATACCCCCACCGGCCGGTCAATCCAGAAACCCTATGACCAGGGAATAGAGAAATACTATGAGGACCTTGCCAACAGGATGATGCACGGAGAGTTCGAGGAGGCAGACTCCATAAGACTCGATGACTCCCTCCGCTTTACAACCCCCGGCGGAAAAACAGTCTACGGCGGAGGAGGGATCATGCCCGATATCTTTATCCCCATTGATACTGCAGGCATAAGTGATTATTTCCTGGCAATAAGAAATTCGGGGCTTCTCTATCGTTATGCCCTCAAGTATACGGAAGACAACCGCGAGACTCTGAAAAAATTCAGTGATCTCCCCTCGCTGAGAGAATGGCTTGACAAACAGAACCTCCTCAACAAATTCGTCCTGTTTGCGGGCCAGAACGGAGTGCCTGCCAGGTATGACCAGATTGCGGTTTCAGAAAAGATTATTGACGTACAGCTGAAAGCCTACATTGCAAGAAACATGCTTGACAACAAGGGATTCTATCCTGTCTGGCAGGAGATAGACAGGACCCTTCTGGATGCTCTCAGCTATCTTGAAAACAACTGACCCCGGGGTCACCGGGCGAACCCTCCGGTAAGCCTGCAGATCAATATTACCATGCAATCCGCTGAGCAAACCGTTCAATAAGTTTATAAGATTCTTCCGTCTCCTCAATGAAGCCGAGATGACCTGACTTTTCGAGGATAACCACCCCGGCATTATGCGGAAGGCCGATGTCACGCATTGCCTTTTCGGGAGAAAAATAGAGGTCGTGCCTGCCCAGTATCCATAAAAGCGGAACCGCCCCGCTTTCAAGTATATACTGGCGTGACGGCCGGGCAATCATTCCGTTAAGCAATGCAATTATCCCTTCTCCGGGGTTTCGCGAGGCAATCTTCTTTGACCTTTCAAGTTCCGCTGCCATCAGCCCAAGATTTTCCTTCGCGAACATCATGCTTACATTGCCGGGATACATTATATTCTTCCTTCCGGCCCTGACGATCTCTATCTCCCTGTTTCGCCTCTCAATTGCCTCAGGAGTGTCAGCATGCGGATGGGAATGAAAGAGTACATATCCTGAAAGCATTTCCGGGAACATTTCAACAAAAGCAAGGGTTGCGTACCCTCCAAGTGAGTGACCAACCATCATAACCTTATGTTCTCCGGCATCTTTTATTACCTCCCTGACTGCTGAAGCCAGGAATTCCATGGTATGAACCTCACCCTTTATACCTGATTTACCGTGACCGGGAAGATCAGGAACAATCATCCGGAAACTCCCGGCCAACGCTTCGGCAAGAGGATCCCACACCTCCCCTGCTTCCAGGTAACCGTGCAGCAGCACGATGGGTTTACCTGCACCTCTCAAACTGTATGAAACCTTTATCCCTTCAAATTCTATGCTCTTAATCATTGATGCTTTGCTTCGGGAGAAAAACTTTTTAAATTTACGATGAAGTAATGACTTTCCCAGATCTTTCAAACAACCCTGAAATATAAAGTAAATAGCCGATGAACAAGATTCTTTTTTCGGCTGTCTCGAAGAAATTCGTGATGGCTCTTGCCGGTTTGTTCCTGCTGGTTTTCCTTCCGGTGCATCTCGGCATTAACCTGATGCTGCTGCGAAGTGATCCGGAACCATTCAACAACGCAGCACACTTCATGGCTACCTTCCCTCTTGTGAAAGTGGTCGAAATATTGCTGTTCCTGGCAATTATCATCCATATCACCTACGGACTGATACTGCAGATACAGAACTGGCTGTCACGTCCTGTAGGTTACAGTGTAAGGAACAGGTCCGAGACTTCGGCATTCTCCAGGTTCATGATATGGACAGGCGGGTCTGTGCTGATCTTCCTTGTAATTCACTTCTTCAACTTCTATTTCATAAAGCTTGGAATAGTGGAAGGAGACCCTGAAAACTTCTATTCGGTTGCATACCAGCTTTTCAATGTCACGGGTTATGTAATACTTTACTGGGTCTGTTTCCTTCTCCTCGGACTTCATCTTTATCACGCACTGCAATCAGCCTTCCAGACCCTCGGTCTGTCAAACGGGTTCTGGACCCCTGTAATAAAGGTTATCTCACTTCTGTATGCGATTGCCATTCCTGTGGGATTTGCAATCATACCCCTTGTAATCTGGCTTTTTAAATAACCTGAAGAAATCACAACCAATGGTAACCCTCAATTCAAAAATACCCGAAGGTCCCCTGGAGGAAAAGTGGACAAAATACAAGGCAAATGCCAGGCGTGTCAATCCGGCAAACAAGAAAAAGCTAGACATAATTGTTGTTGGCACGGGCATCTCGGGAGCACCTGCAGCCTCCGCCCTTGGAGAGCTGGGGTACAATGTAAAGGTCTTCTGCTACCAGGATACCCCCCGCCGGGCTCATTCCGTTGCCGCCCAGGGAGGCATCAATGCCGCCAAAAACTACAAGAATGACGGCGACAGTGTCTATCAGCTTTTCTATGATGTAATAAAGGGAGGCGACTTCCGTGCACGTGAAGCCAATGTCTACCGTATTGCAGAGGTGAGTAACCAGATCATAGACCACTTTACTGCCATAGGCGTTCCCTTTGCGCGGGAATACGGTGGCACCCTTACCACCAGGTCTTTCGGCGGGGTGCAGGTGTCAAGAACCTTTTATTCACGCGGTCAGACAGGCCAGCAGGTTCTGCTGGGGGCCTATTCCTCACTCAGCCGCCAGGTTAAGGAAGGTACAGTGACCATGTACCCGCGCCGTGACATGCTTGACCTTGTTGTGGTTGACGGAAAGGCCAGGGGAATAATAACGCGTAACCTCATCACTGGTGAGATCGAAAGACACTCGGC
>SBFZ01000246.1 GCA_006227095.1 Bacteroidota bacterium
ACGGGAGACGGAGCAAAAATACCCGGCAGGGCAATTCTCGTTTACAGGATAAGAATAAGGGAGATAAGCTAGTTTGGAACGATATTTGAAGGAGAAGGAGGAAATTAACAAAACCATGCGAAAGAAAGTCAATTATGCAGTGCTGGCCCTGATGGCCGTAGTTATCGTGGCCTGCAACCCTGCGAAGAAATATGAGGAGGAAGAGAAGAGCCTGATTGAGGATTACGTGGCCAAAAACAATATAACTGTAAGTCCTGATGCCAACGGAATATATTTCATTGAAATGGTTCCCGGCACCGGAGACCTGATTCAGGCTGGTGATTCGGTTGGAGTATGGTATAAGGGTTACTTCCTCAGCGGGAAGGAGCTTGACAGCAATCTTGAAGCCGATACCCCGTACAGGTTCAGGGTGGGTACACCTTACCTGATTGAGGGATGGTCACTGGCTCTCGAGAAGATGAAGCTCGGCACCAAGGCAAAAGTACTTATGCCATCAAAAGTAGCCTATGGTCCATCAGGCTACAGTACATATGATATTTACGGATATTATGTAACAATCATTCCCGGATATACGCCTCTCATCTTCGAGATGGAGGTGGTGGAACTGACAAGGAAAACCAAGAAATAAAAAGGGAGGCTGCCTCTGACGGGGCAGCCTCTTCTTTATCCGGATCATTAAAAAGGCCCCGGCGGAGAACCGGGGCTTTTTTTATGCTTCATAATTTACCGGCATGAGACATTTGTTTCTCAATTTATAATCACTTCATCACCCTGCAATGAAATTCCTTTCAGTTTTTCAGTGTAGCGTGCCCAGCTCCCTTCAGTAAAAGCCGTGATCAGTCTCTCAGCCTCTTCCAGTGCTGTTTCTGCATCTTTCATTGCCTTCTCTTCCTGGGCTGAAAGCTCCCCGGTTGCCATCACTGCCGTCCTGTAACCGCTGATCCTTGAAGACAATCCTTCCTGCCTCCTGCCAAAGGCTTCATCAAGCTTTGCAAGCTCCTCAGCAACTGATTTGTAGTCTTCGGATACCGCTGAAGCGAAGCCGGGGTTTTTCTCCATCAGATCCTTGCTCTTCGCAAGACTTTCACGTACCCCGGTGATCATCCGGAGCCTTTTATTGAGGGATTCCACAGCTGAACCGAATTCATTGGCCCTTTCAAGATTTCGTCTCAGCGCAACCATGTCCGGAGCATCCATACGTGGATCTGCCTTGACCGTGACCCTGGTCATGCAGCTTTCGCTGTCCCTTTTGAGGTTAACAGTGTAGGTGCCGGGAAAGACTGTTCCGCCGAATCCCCTGAAGTACCCCGACCTCCGGTCCTGCTGCACTGGCTGTGCCGACGGGTATTCAACCTGTGGAAGAGGGTTGCGGTCAAGTCGCCATACGAAGCGGTTGAAACCTTTTTCTGCATCCAGCTCCATCGTTTTTACCACCGTGCCGCCCTCGTCAAGGATTTCGGCAGTCACTTTCCCTGAGTCTGCACTGGTGTACCAGGTAATCATGGCACCCGGTTGTCTGTTCTCTCCCCGGTACATGGCATCACCGTAGAAATAATAACCGGGGAGATTTTTTGTGGATACCAGGAAGGCTTCAGGTGCCTCGAAGGCCTCAAGATTGCTCCCGAGGAGCTTTTTACCCCCGGCGGCAAGGGCCCTGAGGGGTCTGATGTCATCAAGTACCCAGACCGCACGGCCAAAGGTTCCTATCACCAGGTCATGCTCACGGGGGTGTATCACCATGTCATATGTCGATACTGTGGGGTATCCGCTGGTCCAGCGGTTCCAGTTATCGCCCCTGTCAAATGATACATACAGTCCGTATTCCGTTCCTGCGAACAGCAGTTTCGGTTCAATGGGGTCCTGGGCGAAGCAGAGTACATACCCCCATACATCGGTATCATCAATGATACGCTGCCAGTTTTTGCCGTAATCTCTTGTGCGGAACAGATAAGCTGCATTGTCTCCCTGCCTGTAGTCATTTACCACTGCAAAGGCTTCTCCGGGTTCATGGAGGGAGGCTGTCACCTGCGCGACCCAGCCGTTGCGTGGCATACCCTTTATGTTTTGCGATGTGTTCCGCCAGTTTATTCCACCGTCTTCGGTGACCTGGATCATACCGTCATCGGTACCTGCCCAGATGAGTCCCTCCCTGAGTGAACTGGGTGAAATGGAGATGACAGTGCAGTGGTTCTCGGCACCGGTGGCGTCAATGGTGATACCGCCGCTCTGATCCTGCTTTTGCTTTTCCGGGTCATTGGTTGTGAGGTCGGGTGAAATCCTTATCCAGCTGTCACCCCTGTCAGGGCTTTTGTGCACAAACTGGCTGCCATAGTAGATAGTATTCCTGTCGAAGGGATCCTGTGCCAGTGCCGAGTTCCAGTTGAAGCGCAGTTTTTCACCTTCTTCGGCCGCAGGCCTGATGCTCCTGTTCCATCCGGTGACCACATCAATGCGGCGCAGCGATCCACCCTGCGATTGTGCATAACAGTAGCGGCTGTCGCCGGGGACGGGCATCGCATCAAAACCATCACCGCCAATAAGGAAATCGTACATCTCATTGATGATCGGCCCGTTATACCAGGCATATGCCGGGCCCCTCCAGGAACCATTATCCTGAAGGCCTCCATAAATGTTGTAGGGAATCTCGTTGTCAACATTTATGTGGTAGAACTGCCCCACGGGAAGGTTTTCAATATGACGCCACGTTGCCCCCCTGTCATAGGTGATCCCCATTCCTCCGTCGTTGCCGTCGAGCATCCGGTCAGGATTGAGCGGGTCAATATACCAGGCGTGATGATCGAGGTGGACCGACTCAGCCGTCCGGCGGTCAAAGGTAAGGGCACCGTCATCACTCACATTCACTCCTGAAAACAGCGAATAAACCCTGTTTTCGTTCTGCGGATCAACATAAATCTCGGCATAGTAGAACGGCCTGTTTCCGATGTTCCTCTCACCCCGTTTATCCCATGTCACCCCTCCGTCAGTGGAACGGTAGATTGCTGACGGTTTTGACTCCACCCATGCATATACATAGTCAGGATCTGATCTGGCTATTGCCAGACCTATACGTCCCACCTCCGATGGAAGTCCATTGGTCACTTTCGCGAAGGTCTCTCCACCGTCACGGGTAAGCCAGAGACCCGATCCGGCTGCTGATGAATTGAAGAACCATGGCCAGCGCTGGTGGTCCCACATTGCAACGAAGATTTTGCCCGGACTGGAGGGATCCATCACCATGTCAGCCACTCCGGTTGTCTCGTTGATGAAGAGCATCCTGCGCCAGGTTGAGCCTCCGTCGGTGGAACGGTAGAATCCTCTTTCGGTATGGGGAGCCCACGGGTTGCCGATGGCACCCACATATATGACATCAGGGTTTACAGGGTCAACTATTATCCGGTGGATGTAACGTGTGAGTTCAAGCCCCATGCACTTCCATGTAAGGCCACCATCAAGGCTTTTGTATATTCCGTACCCGCCTGTTACACTGTTTCGGGGATTTCCTTCACCCGTTCCGGCCCAGATGATATCAGGCCTCTTCGGATCAATGGCCAGAGCACCTATCGATGCCACGGCCTCCCCGTCAAAAAGAGGAGTGAAGGTGGTGCCGGCATTCACTGTCTTCCAGAGCCCGCCTGAGGCAGTCCCGACAAAGAAGACATTATCATTTCGCGGGTCAACGGCAAATGCAGTGACCCTGCCGCTCATCCCGCCGGGGCCTATGTTCCTGGGTTTAATGCCGCTGAACAGTGACATGTCTGTCTTCTGTCCCGATACAATGACTGCAATCATCATCAATGCAGCCGCGAGAGTGGTTCTTCTGATCATTGGTTTACCTTTTACGGTCACAATTTAGCTATTAATATGATTTGGGACCGGGCTGATGATAATGTTCTGCAATACCCTCTCAGGCGAGCAGAAGGAAGACTGCAGGCCTCTTGTCAAGGTCAGGAGTCTCTTTGCGCCATTGCTCCACTGTCATGGTGCGGATAAACTCAGACGGGAGGGTTATGTCGGCAGCAATGCACAGCCTGGTTGAGGGCTGGCACACGGCGAGGATATCAGCAATCATTTTACTGTTCCTGAACGGCGTCTCCATGAAGATCTGTGTCGGGCCCCCGGCTGAGATACGTTCCAGTTCCCTGATTGCCCTGCGCCGCCCCTGTGTCTCCACAGGAAGGTAGCCGTGAAAGGCAAATGACTGGCCATTGAGTCCTGAGGCAACCAGGGCCAGCATCACCGATGAAGGACCGGTAAGCGGCACAACCCTGATACCGCGGCGGTGTGCTTCGGCCGCAACCACATTGCCCGGGTCAGCAAGCCCTGGCATCCCTGCCTCACTCATAACACCAGCATCGGCACCACCTGCGATCAGGTCAAAAAACTCATCCAGACTGCGGGGATCAGAATGCTTCCCGACAGAAAAAAAACGGGTGCTGTCAATGGGGAATGTCCTGTCAAGATTCCTCAGCCACCGCCGCGCAGTTCTTATATCCTCTACGGCAAACAACCTGATTGACAGGGTAATGTCACGGGTGCCTGCCGGTATCGCAAGTGCAGGGTCAGAATCACCCAGCGTAACAGGTATCATGAAGAGAGTACCGCTCATCTGCAAACAGATTTGAACCGTAAACTTACATAAAAACAACCCTTATTTAAACAGGCAGATGAAAAACAATGATGACCCCGAAATACCCTGCCAGCCCGCCAGGAGAAAACCCCGGATGCCAAAGTGACCGCTGATATTGTACTTCTCTCATTTTCGGGTTATGTTTGCATTGAGAAAAACACAAGAGTGAAGATCACTTTTCTTGGCACCGGAACATCACAGGGAGTGCCCGTAATAGCATGCGAATGCCCGGTATGCATGTCTCCTGACAGCCATGACAAGAGGCTCCGAGCCTCCCTGCTGGTTGAGACTGCACTGAATACCTTCGTCATTGATGCGGGTCCGGATTTCAGGCAGCAGATGCTCAATGCCCATGTAAAAAAACTTGATGCCATCCTCCTGACCCACGAACACAAGGATCATATAGCAGGAATGGATGACCTGAGAGCCTTTAATTACAAAAGCCAGGCAGCCATTGATATATATGCCGAGGAGAGGGTACAGACAGCTGTCAGAAAGGAGTACGCCTATGTCTTTTCTGAGAACCACTACCCGGGCGTACCGAAGATGGAACTCCATAACATTGACAATTACAGCTTCACAATAAAGGGAGACACAATATTGCCCCTCCGGATATTCCACTACCGCCTGCCTATTTTTGGTTTCAGGATAGGTGACATGGCATATATCACTGACGCAAACTATATCTCTGAGGAGACGCGGGAGAAGCTGATAGGAGTAAAATATCTGGTTGTCAATGCACTGAGGAAAGAGAAGCATATTTCTCATTTCAGTCTTGGCGAAGCACTTGAGCTGATCCGGGAAGTTTCACCCAGGAAGGCCTATATCACACACATCGGGCACCAGATGGGAAGACACGCTGAAGTCAACCGGGAGTTGCCAGCAAATGTGACCCTTGCATGGGACGGCCTGGAGGTAATCTGCGAGGAGTAATCTGAGGGAATGCCGTAAAAATCCTATTTCTTCTTATACCTGTAAAGCTTCTTCTGATACTGCTTTGAGAAGAAATATTTGTTGCGTCCAAGCTGTGAAGTGTCAATATAGGAGTTTTTCCGCACGGACTTATAGGTATTCTTCTTCTGGGAGGCACATCCCGGCATCAGCATCAGTGCTGAGAGCAGCAGAATTAAGATGGTGATGCCTTTGAAGTTAACCTTTTTCATCAGTCGGGTCTGAACTAATTTCTAAATACAGTTATTAATCTTTAACGTTCCAAC
>SBFZ01000127.1 GCA_006227095.1 Bacteroidota bacterium
CCGAGATGTGCGATCCCTGCATCCCTTATTCTCAATGATGAGCCTGTCATGGCCGCCAGACCCAGAAAAGAGCCGGTCTCGATCATATCGGGAAGGATCCGGTGACTGCAACCATGCAATGTTTTCACCCCTCTGATGGTAAGCAGGTTGGATCTGATGCCGCTGATGTCTGCCCCCATATTGTTCAGCATGGTGCAAAGCTGCTGGATATATGGCTCACAGGCTGCATTATATATTGTTGTCACCCCTTCAGCCATCACTGCAGCCATTACCAGGTTGGCAGTGCCTGTTACCGATGGTTCATCAAGCAGTATGTCTGCTCCGGTGATCCTTCCGGCATACAGACTGTAGCACCCCTGGCACCGGTCAAAATCGACATTTGCTCCCAGTTTCTGGAGGCCGATTATATGGGTGTCCATCCTTCTCCTTCCTATCTTGTCGCCCCCGGGCCTGGGTATGGCCGATCTTTTATACCTTGAAAGGAGGGGCCCCGCCAGCATTACTGATCCTCTCAGCATCATGGCCTTCTTCAGAAAACCGGCCTCGAAAATTTTGTCAGTATTAACGTTTGCAGCCCTGAAACTGTAAGTATCAGGATTGATACGGGTCACCTCAACTCCCAGGTCGGAGATCATTTCTATGAGAAGTCTTACATCAATGATATCCGGGATGTTTGAGATGATGACCTCATCACCGGTAAGCAGCACGGCACATATAACCTGAAGTGCTTCGTTCTTGGCCCCCTGCGGGGTGATCTCACCGCTGAGCCTGCGGCCTCCGGTTACTTCAAATGATTTCATTGAGATCTGTTTTTTGATGGTCCTGTCGTGATAGCAAAACTAAAAAGATTTCCCGGAGCGGATAAAATTATTTATCATTGCCGCCATGATACGCTACCTGAGGAATACCAGCCTTCTGCCCTATAATACCTTTGGTGTGGAGGCCATGGCTTCCCATCTCTTTTTCCTGCAGTCACCCGGCGAACTGAAAGAAATGCTTGATTTTCCCGGTTTCAGTCAGATGTCAGATGATATGTGTAACCTGCTGGTGCTTGGTCAGGGCAGCAACATCCTGTTTACGGATGATTATCATGGTGTTGTTGTCAGGAACGAAATAGGCGGCATAAATGTCACATATGAGGATGAAACATCAGTCATGATCGAAGCCGGTTCAGGCGTGGTCTGGAATGACCTGGTTGAATTCACTGTCAACAGGGGTTGGTGGGGCATAGAAAACCTGGCCCTCATTCCAGGGACAGCAGGTGCGGCCCCGGTACAGAACATAGGCGCTTATGGCGTTGAGGCGGCTGACGTGATCACAAGGGTCAATGCCTTCCATCTTGAGAAAGGGAAGTGGATGGCCCTAGATAACCGGGAGTGTGGTTTCGGTTACAGGGACAGCATCTTCAAACGGGAGCTGAGAAATAAAACCATAATTTACTCTGTGGTCTTCAGACTGTCAAAAAAAGCACAGCCGATGCTTGAATACTCCGGGATCAGGGAAGAGCTTGAAAGGATGGGGATATCCGATCCGTCTGGCGCAGATATTTCTGCCGCAGTTGCCTCAGTCAGGCGGTCGAAGCTGCCGGACCCGGAGATCCTGGGCAATGCAGGAAGTTTCTTCAAGAATCCGGTTGTCAGTGAAACAATATACCGGGAATTATCGGGGAAGTACCCTCAGCTCAGGGCACACCGCCAGGGAGATCAGTACAAGATACCTGCAGCCTGGCTGATTGAGAAGGCAGGGTGTAAGGGGTACAGGGAAGGCATGATGGGGTGTTATGAGAAGCAGCCGCTCATACTGGTAAACTATGGAGGTGCCACCGGAAAGCAGATACTGGGCTTTTCTGAGAAAATTCAGGAATCTGTTTATTCCTTGTTCGGGATAGTCCTGGAAAGAGAGGTTAATGTTTTTTGAAGGAGGGTTGGGAGACCATCAGCCCGCCGAGTTGACGGTTGAGCATTGACATCAGATCAGCAGGTTTGATGTTGTAACCCTCATTGGCAATTGATGTGACAAACTCATCATGTCTCCTCCCGGCCCGGTAATCGGGTTCACGGCGGGGGTGACGCAGGTATCTGCCAAATAGTAAAGGGTCCTGCGATACATTCAGAACAGCGTGGTAAACCAGCTTGCTTCCCACCTTCCTCATCGATGATCCGAGTATCTTGCGGTTGCCGATGGTTATGTCGGAGATCCCTTTTGATCCAAGCCCGGTTACTCCCATCTCGGCAAGTCCTTCCATGACTTCACTGTTTACCATACTGAAGAATTCCCTGAACTGAATCATAACCGGGAACTGCTTCGCAACTGTAAAGGCAATCGTTGCAGGGGTGAGTATGACAGTCTCTCCGCCTGATGGTCTTTTTGTGACACGGATGCCATCCGCTTCTACAGTTTCTGTATAAAGACTCGATTCAATACTGTTCGACTGGCCCAGCACGATAATGGTCTCCTGAGGCTGCCAGACCAGTATGCCCGTGGTGCCCTCGCTGAAAAGGAAGGCATCAGGAAGGTCATATTCAGAAAGTGTCACCGTCATGGGAGAAATCTTCTTGCTATCTTTATACCGTGCTCCGGAGAAAAACTTCTCCAAATTAATCAAAATACTTTCAGCATGGAGAGACCCGAAGAGAATGACATGAATACCAGGCACCCCGAACTGTGGGACGAACCGGACCATATCCGGAAGGAGATGGCTCGTACAATGGACCACATCTACAGTCATGGGATGACAACGACCTCGGGAGGCAACATGTCCGTAATTGACAGCCTGGGTAATATCTGGATCACCCCCTCCGGGACAGACAAGGGCTCACTGAGACCGGATGAAATAGTATGCGTTGCCCCTGACGGGACCTTTGAGGGTGCACTGAAGCCGTCCGTGGAGTACCCACTCCACCATGCCGTGTACAATGCCAGGCCTGACATCAGGGCCGTGATACACGCCCACCCTCCGATGCTGACCTCGTTCAGCATCGTGCACCGGATCCCTGACACATCAGTGATAAGGGAATGGCAGGAGATATGCGGAACAGCAGGTTATGCAGGTTATGCCACTCCCGGAACCGGTGAGATGGGAGAAAACGTTGCTGCGCAATTTATTGAGGGCCATAATGTGGTTATTATGGAAAACCATGCCGCAGTTGCGGGAGGAAAGGACCTGGCTGAAGCTCTCGCACGGCTGGAGACACTTGAATACTGTGCCAGAACTCTTCATGCAGCTGCGGTCATAGGAGAGATAAGGATACCTGATAATGATATGAATGATAATCCGGAACTCACGGGAGGAAGTCAATTACCTCATTCCGGCTCAGGTAAGTATCCCTGTGAAACCGAAAGTGTTATGACTCCAGAGGAGGAACGACTATCTGATGAGATCTGCCGGATAGCAGAGCGTGCGTGCAGCAGGGGTCTCATGTACGGTTTTTGCGGAGACCTTTCGGCCAGGAGAAGCGGGGACAGTTTCCTTATTACCCGGGACGGGATAGTAAGGTATGATATCAAAAAGAGAGATATTATCCGTGGCGGCGCAGGCACGGACGACATTGCCATTGCCGGCAGCCCCGGCACCGGACCGGCATCATGGCTGCACGGGGAGATCTACCGCAGGTTCCGTTCTGTAAATGCAGTCATAACAGCCCGGCCGCCATACCTCATGGCCTTCGCAGTGACCGGAAAGGAGATTGATGTGAGAACCATTCCGGAGAGCTGGCTCCTGCTGCAGGAGATGCCGTCTCTGCCCCCGGATGCCCTGCAACCTGGGAGGGAGGACGTTTTTGCCAGCCTGACCGGAGGCATTCCGGCTGTTATGATCAGAAATGACCTGGTCACAGTGACGGGGGATAGCCTCCTTCAGGCATTTGACCGGCTGGAGGTGGCAGAAATGACTGCGATGTCACTGGTTCTCTCACAGTCACTCGGCAAAGTACAACCAATAGCAGAAGAGCAGATTAACGCTCTCAGGAAGTCATTAGTGAAATAATTAAGTAATTGAAACTGGTTTAATCAGAGAAAAAGACCCCGGGTCTTGACTTCGTGGTTGTCCTGTTACCTTCGTATTTTTTGTGTAATATCAGATTTACTGCTGTGCCGGGAATCCTACGGTTTGTGAAAGTATTATCCTTTGCAGAGGTCTCAGTCCCATTTCAGGTTCAAGTTTTTCCCGCGGAATCAAAGCCCTGATGACACATGACAATCCTTCCGAGGTGCACCACAGGTAAACGTTCTGAGCCATGAAACCGGTATTAGCCCATGACGACAGAAGGTCTGTATCAGTTACCGGTTGTCCTTCCTTAACTCCCCTTTTTGCAAGATCTGCCACATATACAAGATTGACAGGAGCAGTTGCAGGAAAATCCTGCGTTCCCGTAAGAGCACGTATATCCCTGCCATGGACCTGCTTCAGCAAATTGCCGTGTGCGTCATAGAGGTATAGTCCGGTTTTCAGTGTGACATATACATCCATTTCCTGCACGTTTCGCGATGACGGAGCAGTGCGCTTGCCATCAGCCTCGCGGTTGATGCCCCATGCTGCCCACAGCATGTCAGAAAGCTGTTGCAGTGAAGGTTCTTTTTCAGAAAACAGCCTGGCAGATGCTCTGGCATTAAGTGCCTCCATCAGCGGCATACCTCCCTTCCTTGAAGGTGATGGCAATGAAATATCCTGTGCGTTTATCATCCCCGGATAGATTAGAAAAAACATGATAAGTATTGCTGCAAAACCATAGGTTTCTTTTTTCATATGTTGCGGAATTTGCCGATGAAGTTACCAAAAATGTACGGGAAATCCACGTCCTGACCCTGCAGATGACTCAAACCTCAGATAGAAATGAAACTCTCCATCCAAATGAATAAAATGTCCACATGATGTGATAGGAAAAATGATAATTTTACCCTGCCGGATTCCGGACCCAGTTGTGGGAATGAAATCCGGCCATGATATTTAAAGCACAGACCATGAGCATTAACCTTAAAAAAGATTGTGGAACCTCACTGCTTGTGCCGACCAGCATGGGAGTCCGCATCACGCCGGTAAACCATCAGCCGGTACATTCAAGTGACACCTTCTTCATGCAGGCCACCAGCGCCGAGACAAACGTGGCCAGCATTCCGTCTTACCTGGGATTGCCGGTGAAGGTGCTGACCACCTTTGTAAAAGGAAGCCCGATAGCACAATTCATAAAGAGCAATCTTGCCAGTCGCCGCATGACCTTTGAAGGCAGGGAGGTTCCGCAGGGTGATCCGTGGGGATACCGCCACCAGTTCAATATTGCAGATATGGGTTACGGCTCAAGGGGCCCCCGTGTACATAATGACCGAGCCGGTGAGGTGGGCAGAACACTGAACGTGAAGGACTTTGACCTTGACCGTATCTTCGGGAAGGAGGGAGTCCAGATAGTTCATCTTTCCGGATTGATAGGTGCTCTCTCCCCTGAGACAAGCACCTTCTGCCTTGAACTGGCCCGCGAGGCGAAGAAACACGGTACACGGATTTCATTTGACCTTAACTACCGCGCCTCATTCTGGAAAGGACGTGAAAAGGAGCTGTCAGGTGTCTTCCGTGAGATAGCCTCTGTGGCTGACATACTGGTTGGCAACGAGGAGGACTTCCAGTTATGCCTTGGGATAGAAGGACCCGAGGCGGGAGGGAAGGACCTCGCCTCCAAGATGGAGAGCTTCAAGGGGATGATAGACAATGTAAGGAAGGAGTACCCGAACGCCTCGGTGTTTGCCACTACGCTCCGCCAGGTTGCGAGTGTGGATACACATCTGTGGGGAGCCATCATGTGGGAGGGAGGCAACTGGCATGTGATTGAGCCCCG
>SBFZ01000053.1 GCA_006227095.1 Bacteroidota bacterium
CAAGCCAATTGAACGCAACCTGAGGAACCTCTTTTTCCTTAGGGGAGACAGTCCGTGGCTTACCCGCTACAATTACTTCGGTAAATCGGTTGCCCTGGTGAATGCCCTGATATTTACAATACTGGGCTCGTTTGCCACAATGCTTATCCTGCTTCTTGTCATCCTGCTCAACAGGAGGAGGATGGAAAAGGAGGCAAAGCTGAGACAGTACCTGCTTGAACAGTACCAGGCCCTCATCATTGATTACCTCTTTGGCAGCAGCGGTCCGGAGCCATTCAGGAAGATCGCTTCGGATGATTACCGCAGGCAGGTCCTTATCGATCAGATGATAGATGTCAGCGTGAACCTCAAGGGTGACTCACGGGAAAAGCTTATGAAGCTCTATATGGACCTGGAACTTGACGGTGATTCAATGGCAAGGGCACGCAGCCGCCGCTGGCATAAAAAGATCAAGGGGTTCCGTGAGCTGGCCTTCATGGGTATCAGGGAAGGGAATGATGAAATGCATAAGGTACTCAACTCCAGGAATGAGATACTGAGGATGGAAGCACAGATAGCACTTGTACGCCTCAGTGATACGGATCACTTTGAGTTCCTGTCACACCTTAAGAGACCCTTCTCACTCTGGGAACAGATCACCCTCCATGACCTGATCATCCAGCATAACATTCCGGTACCCGACTTCCAGAGGTGGCTGGTGTCGGATAACCCGACGGTGGCAATGTTTGCCCTCAGGATGATAAGGGAGTTCAAACAGTATGAGGCTGAACCTGAAATAAGAAAGGTACTGCTTCACCGTGACCCCCGCGTCAGCAGGCTGGCGGTGGAGGTGGCTGGTGACCTCGGGATGAAAACCACCCTGGAGACCATGAAGCGGATGTACAAGTTCCAGGAATACAACAATTGCCTTGAGATAGTCAAATCAATGGGCAAGATGCCTGAAGTCTCAATGCTGGGCTTCCTTAAGCTTGTGCTGGACAAGGAGGATGATGTTCAGCTTCAGATAGAGGCTGTCAAAGCCATCGAGAACATGGGTGAGATTGGTGTCCAGGCCCTTGTAAAGGTGATGAAATCAGAGTATAAGAACTATAACATCATAGTCAGGCACGTGCTTGACCGCAGGATATACTGAATACAATGGGATTTATCTTCGCACATCTGATATTCTACCTGACCCTCGTACTCTTCGGGTCATACCTGCTGCTTGGCATACACTCGGCCCTGGCACTGAGGAAGTACCTGAGGAAGAACAGCTACGTAAACTACAACTCCCTCGTTCTCTCCCCGCTCAGCCCGAGGATCACCATCATAGCTCCGGCTTTCAATGAGGGGAAGACTATCATAGATAACGTCCGCACCCTTCTTTCGCTATACTATAACAACTTTGAGGTGATCATCGTAAACGACGGCTCCACCGATGATACTTTTGAAAAGATCAGACAGTCTTATGAGCTTGTAAGGGTCAATTATTACTTTGATTACCGGATACCATGCGAGAGGATAAGAGGGGTGTACCGGTCAAAGGATCCGGCTTACAACCGACTCACCGTCATCGACAAGAACAACGGAGGAAAGGCTGACTCACTCAATGCAGGGATAAATATCAGCCGGAGCAACCTCATTGTTACCATTGATGCTGACTCAATCATCGAGCCTGATTCAATCCTCAAGCTGGTCAAACCCTTCCTTGAGGAAAAGGAGAAGAAGGTCATCGGGACCGGTGGCGTGATCCGTATTGTCAATTCATGTGACGTTGAGAGGGGTCATATACGCCAGATCAACCTGCCGAAGAAGTTCCTGCCACGGCTTCAGGTGCTCGACTATACCCGTGCATTCCTTCTGGGGCGGATGGCATGGAGCCACCTTGACGGGTTGATGCTCATATCAGGTGCAATGGGAATGTTTGACCGTGAGACGGTCATCAGGGCAGGCGGGTATAACGTCAAGACCGTGGGAGAGGATATGGAACTGGTACTCAGGATGAGGCGCTACATGGCTGAACACAAACAGAATTACGAGGTAACCTATATACCTGATCCCCTTTGCTGGACTGAGGTTCCGTCAGACCTGAGGTCAATGCGCAAGCAACGGACCAGGTGGACAAGAGGACTGATCGAGTCGCTATGGTCACACCGGAAAATGATGCTCAATGCCCGATACGGAAGACTGGGGTTGCTTGGTTATCCATACTGGCTCCTGTTTGAATGGGCCGCACCCCTCATTGCATTCCTCGGCATAATCTATTCAATATACCTTGCCATCACGGGAGCACTGAACCTGCCTTTCTTCCTGCTCCTGTTCCTCTTCGTTTACAGCTTCGCGGTGAGCCTTACCACATGGGCTGTGCTCTTTGAGGAGATCACATTCCACAAGTATCCCCGGAAAAGAGATGTCCTGAGGCTCATTGGAACCGCCATGCTTGAACCGTTCTTCTACCCTGTGCATACCTATTTCGCCGTCAGGGGCAACCTTGAATCGCTCCGTGGCAAGAAAGGATGGGGAAAGGCTGAGAGAAGCGGATTTCAGAATAAGAAGAAGGCCTGATACCTGGCAGTAGGCAGTAGGCAGTAGTGGAATATTCGGATAACAGGCAGTTAGTTAAACTGATGCTGGTTGTTTCCTTAATTACCAGCCATTGTCAACACTTTTGCCTATTGCCTATTGGCTATTGCCTGTTGCTTTGCCAGCATCATTTCACATAATCGGGAATCGCGGCGAGTCCCCCCTCAATGATATGAAGCGATGCCTTTTCGCGCTCTTCAGTAGGTGGAACGACTAGCCATTTCGGCCAGCTGTACCTCGAGGTTGAGTTTGTGACAACACCCCTGTGCCATACTGAAACAGCTATCCCGTCAGACTGGGCAGTAAGTATATCAAAGTTATATCCGCCATCGTAGGATACGGCTCCGTCATTGACTTTCATTTGCGTGGGATCAAAGAAATGGAGCATGGTCCACGGGAGTCTGACGCTTACCCTTCGGCCGTTCCAGGCCACTGCAGCCCTGTTCCCTTCAGTGAATGAGGCGGCATGTTCCAGGGGTACCTTCCCGATGTCATGATACGTAAGCTCAAAGCCGTCATTGGTCCATCGCATCAGCTTCCATGGTGCCCCGTCAGTTGTGGTGCTCCTGAATTGCTGCACCGGGTCCGTCAGGTTGAACCGTACAGTAAGGCCGTTCATGTCATATGCCTCGGTCACATGATGCAGTGCAGTGTCATCTTCAAGTGAGAATGTAAGGAGGAATTCGGCCCTGTTGCCTGCAGTAATACCACCGGGAAGGGTTGACTCACCGGTATTGCCCAGGTATGTGTCAAATGCCACCATGAACTCATCCGTGGGAACCAGGTCTTCTGCTGTATTTATTTCAAGATAGAGGTATCCTTCGTCATGGGTTACCCTGACAGAGGTCAGGGGACCAGACGGCTGATCGGTCAGGTAAGAGACGAAATCAGGCCTGCTTTTCTGCTCAAAGGCAATCAATCCAAAGCACTGCTCGGGGGAAGTCTCATTGTGCCACAACTGCCTGGTGGGGATTGTCTCACCTCCGGTGCTGATACCGTATGCTTCCTGGTAGAGGACTATCCAGGTTCGCTTGAACCATTCGTCCATCCATGCAAACATAAACCCTCCGGCACAACCGGCATCAAGCATATTATGCATCATCCTCATATTTTTCTCACCCTGCTGGATCTCCGAGTATCCGCCGTGGTGCATGGAACTGTATGACTGATGTGCGCTGCCCCAGCTTGAGGGAACCCCAAACTCGGCTATCACCAGAGGCATGCTGCTGTAATGACTCTTCATGGCTGTAAGGTAACCGAGATAGCTGTTGGGACCCTGACTGTCACTATAGGTGAGATAGGAGGGCTCCTGGCTTATGAAATTGGGATAGTAGGGATAGGCGTGGTAGCTGGCAAACAGGCCCGGTCCGCCGTTGCGGGTAATCCTGGTAATGTCAAATGAAGCCACATCCTCATCGGTAAATATTTCTGTGGGATGTTCCAGCGGGTCAAGTGTCGGCCAGCTCGAAAAACTCACCGGCCTGCTGACGGAATATTCATTCTCCTCGAATACAACCACGCGGTCAAGCATCTCTGCGACAAATGCTTCCGAGGCGGTGCCCCCGCTGATGCTGAAACGGGTTCCGGAATAGGAGGTATTGCCGGGGTGGAACTTATTTGTCGAATCAATCTCCTGTGGTGCCACCTCACGGCCAATTATGAAACCGGCCGTCCATTGTGAGACATCTGTCCGGTAGACTCCATATGCTTTTCCATACCTGAAGGCAATGTCAGCATTTCCGTGAATGCAGTCGATCACCTCGGCAATCTCGTTACTGAATGCCTGGCGTCTGGCTATAAGATCATAGCTTGCCGGATCACTGCCATCCTCAATTTCCTCAAGCCAGATTCCCTGGAAAAGCAGAAGTGGCTTCTCTGGATGACGCTGGTTGTATTCTGCCAGCTTCTCATAAAAGACCGGAGGATGAAGGGTATAGACCCTGAGCGTATTGAAACCGGCTTCTGCCATACGGCTGATCCACTTCTCATATGTTCCGGCGGTAATTGCATAGGCAATCTCTCCCGGGAAGTAGCCGGGTGGCGATGATCCGAGATTTACCCCTTTCAGGATCATCGGCTCGTAATCTTCATCAATAAAACGGGCAATGTAATTGCCGGCTACCGTAAAGGGCATTGCGTTGACTGCGGTAAGGACAAAGTCAATAACCGTATCTTTTTCCAGGGTAATATCAGTGAGTCTTACCGGGTAGTACCCCTGGGCTGTCACTTCAGCAGTAACAGGGAACCTGAGTGCCGGTTCCTCCTGTGGTATGCCCGGAGGCAGCATCACTGGCTCAAGCACACTGCCTGATGCAAGTGACCCGGTGGAGGATGCTTTCACCAGCCTGCCGCTGTATGACCTCCCCCTGAATGCTATTGCGTAAATGTAAAGCCCGGCACTCATGGGGGCATTGTTCTGTCCGCAACCATCCCAAACAACATTGTAGCTCCCGGCTTCAACATCAGGAAATACCATTACCCTTACCTTCTCCCCGGCGAGATTGTAGATGGTGAGCATAATATCTCCCGAGGTGTTGATAATAAAGGGGATATTCACGCTGTTGTCAAACGGATTGGGGTATGGTGTGCCGGCGCTGAACTCCCCCGCCACGTCACTGTATGATCCGGTGATCATTACCTTGTACCTCCCGTCAGTACCCGTTGATACCCTGAACTCCCTGGAATTCAAAAAGAAAGAAACCCTGGCATTCATAACCGGTGATCCTCCCCGGTCAGATACTGTACCGGTTACAGTTACATTTGCCGAATGGATGGGGACAATAAAAGCAATAAGGATTAAAGCGCTGATAAACAGACGTTTGTGGTGTGTAGTCAAACTGATCATTATGCAATAACCGTTGATTATGAATAGCTCCTCTTCCAAATGTAACATAAAGGAGTGTTAAATTACCGGGAATTTTTCAACATCAGCACAGGATTTGTCTATATTGGAGGAAATCCATAAATTTATACTCTGCTGCCGATTCAAGGATATGGAAAAAATTGAGATCAAGGAAACCTCAAAAACCCCGTCGGTAAATTTTGATCCTGAGCGGGGTCTGTTTGAGATGAGGGGTAAATCTATACCGGAAAACTCAAACAGTTTTTACGGTCCCCTTCTGCAGTATATTGAGAAGTATGGCAGTAAGCCGGCAGAGAGGACGGTACTGAGTGTGAGGTTCGAATTCTTCAATACCAGCTCCTCAAACAGGATACACGCGCTTTTCAAGCGTTTCGAGAGGAT
>SBFZ01000378.1 GCA_006227095.1 Bacteroidota bacterium
GTGAAGGTCCGGGCATAATTCTCATCAAAAGATATATAGAGCAGAGTCCTGTAAAATACTGCCGTGTAGATTATCAGCACCGCCGAGATTATCCCAAGGGCAATCAGATCACCGTCAGTCACCGTGAGGATGCTCCCGAATAGGTAACTCATCAGGTTGGGTGCATATCCCGGTGTCAGGTAAATGAAGATTATACCCACTGCCATACCCAGTGCCCAGAGTATTCCTATGGCGCTGTCCTCACGCATCTTTCCCCGTGCTGACATGTATTCCATCCCCAGGGCTGATCCCAGACCGAAAACAGCTGCACCGACCACAGGATTTATTCCGAGATAGTATCCGAGCCCTATTCCTCCGAAAGAGGCATGCGTCACCCCGCCGCTGAGGAATACCAGCCTCTTTGATACGATGTATGTACCTGCAAGCCCGGCGGTGATACTGGCAAAAAACGCTCCGAGCAGCGACCTGATGACAAATGAATATTCAAAAAGGTTTTCCATCAGTCGTGTTTGTGAAGGACTACATGCGGCACATCACCGTGAGTTACAAGCTGTATCGGGCATCCGTAAAGCCTTAGGTCATCCTGGGTTATCTTGCTGTGAGGATGATAGAATACCTTTTCGCTGACGCAGGCAAATGACTTCACCCAGGCAGAGATTGTCCCCACATCATGCGAGACCATCATGATGGTCATACGGTTGTTCAGCACCTTCAGCCTCTCATAGAAATCAGCTTCAAAAGAGGCATCAACAAATGTGGCCGGTTCATCAAGAAGGAGCAGCCGCGGTGATCCGGAGACAGCCCTGGCAAGGTATACACGCTGCAACTGCCCTCCTGACAGCTCGTTGAGGGCCTGGTGTGCCAGTGGTTTGAGTCCCAGCTCATCCATCACCTCCGCAGCCCGCTTCTTTTCAGTGCGACCCATTCGGCCCATGGCTCCCTTGTCATGCATCATCCCTGAAAGCACAACATCCTCCACCGTCACCGGGAACAGCGCATCCCCCTGGGCTACCTGGGGCATGTACCCTATCTGGTTCAGCTTCAGGTTGCCGGGAGAATAGTCAATCCTCCCTGAGAGGGGTTTCAGAAGCCCGAGAATGACCTTCAGAAGCGTGGTCTTCCCTCCGCCATTAGGACCAATGATCCCAATGAAGTCATTCTCTTCAACGTCCATCGACACTTCCCTCAGGACTACTTTCTCCTCGTATCCTGCGGTCATTGAATCTATGCTGAAAAGCCTACCCATATTCGATTTCCGGTCTGTAATCTTCGATCTGCTAATTGTGATTTTCAACTCAACATCAGCAGATCACTTGCACCACCTATCTGCCTGATTACCTGCACATACCCACTACTGCCTACTGCCTACTGCCTATTGCCTATTGCCCCCCAAAGCCTTCGCCACTTCCATAACAGCCTCAGGCCAGTCAGTGTTCATCGGATTGATGACAACAAGTTCTGCCCCGGTCTCACGTGAGAGCGACTGGGCATTGCGGACATCATACTCCGCCTGTATGAAGATAATCTTAATTTCCCTTTCACGGGCCAGGTCAATCAGCTCTTTCATTCGTGCAGGTGAAGGATTTTTACCCTCATCCTCAAATGAGACCTGTTCAAACCCGTAATCACGACCCATATATGCCAGAGCCGGGTGGTAGATCAACACCGTGGTGAAAGGTTTTTCACCAAGGGAAACACGCACCAGCGAATCAACATCATCTATCTTCCTTTCCAGCAAGGAGAGGTTTGCATCATATTTTTCAGCACCTGCGGGATTCAGCCCTGCCAGGAGGTCACGTATATCCTTCGCCATGATCCTCGCAGTCAATGGTGACATCCAGTAGTGCGGATCGGGTCCGCCATGAGAATGAGAATGATCTTCAGGATCTGTCATGGTTTGCCCCGGGGCATCAGGGTTAACAGCCTTAACAGCTTCAGCCTGACCGTGGTCATGACCGTCATGATCATCCTCCGCCTGAGATTCCCCTGCTTCATGTTCGTGCCCGTCGTGAGCCGCCTCTCCCTCCCCGGCCTTCAGACCTTCAGACCTTAGACCTTCAGACTTCAGACCCTCAGACATCAGACCTTCAGACTTCAGACCCTCAGACCCTATCAGCCGAATATTCCTTGAAAGGTCAAGAACCTTCATTTCCGGATTTACCTGCATGAACCGCTCCATCCAGGCATGCTCAAAGCCAAGCTGCCCGTTGATGACCAGTGCCTCTGATCCGGAAAGGGCACTTATCTGTGCAGGAAGCGGTTCCCAGATATGATGGTCAGCCCCGGCTGGAAGAAGCACATTGACCCTGAAATCGTCACCCCCAATCTGTTCAACAAACCAGGCAAACGGCGGTATTGTAACTGTAACGATCCTTCCGTCAGCTTTCTGCGGATTCCGCGGGCCGCATGAAACGGCAATAATGGCAATGAATGCCAGCAATAAGGGGAATTTTCTCATGCAATGTCTTTTGTGTAGTGCAAAATTAACAATTTATGGGATCATTGGGTTAAACCAATTTGCGGCCAAACAGTTCAGCAACGCTCGTTTTGCATAGTGAAAAAGGCATTTCGTACACCTCTCCGGGCCACCCGGGTCAGGCTACCGGGTAAAAGAAAGCACGTTGGGGGCCGATCCGGCTGCCCGGTAAAAGAAAATACGTTGGGAACCGATCCGGACTGCAGGGCATAAAAAAACAGAGACAGATAGTGAGTCTGTCTCTGTGTAAGGATCCGCGGGGGATGTCATCTGTCCTTGACCGGACCCCTGATCCGAACCAATAAAAAGCAGAAAACCAAAAATCAGTAAGAGTTCAATGAAATACGAAGGTTCCCCGTTGCTTCCTTTGCTTTTACCTTAAAAGTCCATTTGCCGTTCTTCCAGCCATTCCCCTCACCGGCCTCAAAGCTCTTCCTCCAGTTCAGGCTGCCGTTCTCGTCAAGAACGACCTCTGAGAGCTGCTTGCCGTCAGGCATTACTATGGCAACTGTAATCGATCCCTCTGCACAGTTGCCCGTTACAGAAAGATTGACATTGTCAGAATCGTCTGCACTTATGGTGAGTTCATTGGTAAAGGTTGCCTCCATCACCTGGCGGGAATAATTCCAGGATGAACCAGGTTTGCTCCCGATATCACGGCCACGGTACAGATAGATATTGTCGCCTGTATCATACCTGTAGATATGCGAAACATCCGGAGCATCAGGAACCACTATAAACGGCATCGTCCGGGTTACGTCACGCGCACCCCTGCTCAGATCATCAAATTCCCTGTAAATCCATTCATACTGCTTGTCCTTTTCGGCATCACTTCTGGCCTCGATTTCGGCCATTTTTTCCTGGATCTCCTTACGCTTGGCCTCCAGGTCCGCCTGTTTCATCTTCAATTCTTCGTTCAAAGCCTGCTGCTTCTGATAATCAGCCTTCTTCTGAAGCTCGGCCTGCTTCTTCAGTTCTTCCTGCTTCTTCAACTCATCCAGTTTCTGAAGTTCTGCCTGTTTCTTCAGTTCTTCCTGTTTCTGAAGCTCGGCTTGTTTCTGTTTCTCGTCACTGACCTTCTGTGACGAATCCTGTGCATATATACCTGCTGATGAAAGTAACATCGCCAGGATTACTGCTGTGAAAAAATTTACCGTTCTTTTCATGACTACCCTTTTAAGAAGTTTGACAGTGTAAAATTACATCCTCTATCCACAGCATAAGGTTAATGGGAGGTTAATGCAAGGTTAATCTTCTGATTGATATTAATTCATTTAGTAATTTTGAACAAAAGTCAGCGCAATGAAGCGTAAATTACTTCTGGCATTTTCACTTGCGGCACTGCTCCTCTTCCTTGCAGTTCAGGTATTCATGATTCAAAGTACCTGGCAACAAAAGGAAGAGATTCTTCTTATGAGATATAAGAGCCTTTCAAGGGAAGGGCTGTCACTTCTCCTGGCAAAAAAGAAGAGCAACGGTTTTGAAAAGGCGATGTCAGTAACCGATAAGTTTACCGATTACCTGATTTCGGAAGAAGTTCCGAAACTCAGGACAACAATCGACAGCACCTCGCTTGGCCGTATCGCCCTGAAGGAGACATATTCAATATTGAGGGACAATGAGATGCTCACTTCTTTTCTTTATTCTTACATCAAAAATGCCCATTTTGACAATGATTTCAAAACCATAATATCCATTGCCTCATTTCAGCTTATCACTCCTGAAGGAAAGATGGTACTTGCTGACACTGTCTATCCTCTTCCGAAGAAGGGTCTGATCGTGGTCAACACCTTCAGGGAGGAGCACAACAACTTCATTATTGAGTTTCATTACCTTATTGACCTGACCCATAAAAACGAGATGGTACTTAAGGAGGCTTTGCTTTCTTTCTGTCTTATCACAGGAAGTATCCTGATAGTATTAATGGTTTTCGGGGTCACATGGCGAAACCTTATGGAAGAGCGCCGTCTCTCGGAGCTGAAGAGCGATTTCATAAACAACATGACCCATGAACTCAAGACGCCCCTCTCAACAATCACCGTCGCCGGGAGAACTCTTGAGAAGGAGCAGGTTCTCTCTGACCAGCAGAAGGTACTGGAGACTGCCCGCCTCATCGGGAAGCAGAGCGTTCACCTCAACCAGCTAATCAACACCATCCTTGAGGTCAGCTTCCTTGAACGCCAGGAGTTTGAACTTGACAGGTCAGGAGTGGTAATGGACGAGCTCCTGCACCAGATCGTCAATTCATTCCTCACATCATGCGATGGTTGCGCGGAAATAAAAGAACAGTATCAGACCGGAGGAATTAAAGTTCAGGTTGACATTGTCTACTTCACAACCATGGTAAGCAACCTCCTCTCAAATGCAGTCAAATACTGCGACAAGGAACCCCGCATTACAGTTTCAACAAATGTCTCATGCGGCGACCTTGAAATAACCATTGCCGATAACGGTGTCGGCATTTCCGGAGAACACCTCGGCCATGTCTTCGAGAAGTTCTACAGGGTACCGCAGGGCAACATCCACAAGACCAAGGGGCTCGGACTGGGGCTATACTATGTGAGGCGCATAGCCGTTGCCCATGGCGGTGATGTGTCAGTCTCAAGCAAACCAGGCCGGGGTACCACATTCAAAATCAAAATACCAATACAGAACGCCATATGAAACTCCTGCTTGCCGAAGACGATATCGATTTCGGGAACATCCTTTCACAGTATCTCGCCATGAGCGGGTTCGAGGTTACACTGGCGCGCAACGGCCGCGAGGCATGGGAGAAATTCAGTTCGGCCCTCCCCGACATTTGCGTTCTTGACATAATGATGCCCGAGATGGACGGGTTTACCCTGGCTGAAAAACTGCGGGCAAAAGAACCGGGAATACCTTTTATCTTCCTCACTGCGAAAAGCATGAAGGAAGATATGATCCGGGGACTTAAGCTGGGGGCTGATGACTATATAACGAAGCCCTTTGACCCTGAACTTCTGCTTCTCCGCATCAACAACATTCTCCGGCGTGTATATTCGGTTGCCGAGGATGAGTATACAATATCAGGGACAACGCTTAAGTACAATGCACTGGAACTGGTCACCCCTTCCGGCAAGGAGAAGCTTACCCTTCGCGAGGCTCAGTTGCTCCGACACCTGATGATGAACCGCAACAAGGCCCTGACGCGTGAACAGATACTTACGGAAATATGGGGGGAGGACGATTATTTCCTTGGGCGCAGCATGGATGTCTTTATCAGCCGCCTGAGAAAATACCTCGGATCAGATCATGGTGTCAGCCTCCGCACACTCAGGGGTATGGGATTCATACTGGA
>SBFZ01000216.1 GCA_006227095.1 Bacteroidota bacterium
CCAGCGCCTGAGGACTTTGAAGCCGCACGTCAGGCTGCCAGGAAGAAGCTGCTGGCAGTGGCAGGTGCACTGCTGGGGTATGAGCTCCCGGCTGACACACTGCTCGTCTCCACCAGCGGCAGGTATGAATACAGGAACAAGGGGATTGACCTGTTTCTGTCGTCGCTTGGCGCAATAAACAAAAAGGCTGATTCAGACCGTCAGTGTGTGGCCTTTATCCTCGTTCCGGCCTATCACAAGGGACCCCGCCAGGATCTGGCAGCTGCACTTGCATCAGGGACCACTGTTGCTGAAGGCGACAGGTACCTGACTCACGGGCTGCATTATGTACATGATGATCCCGTGATGAACCAGCTCAACAGGGAAGGAATTAGGAATACTGCCGCTGAAAAGGTAAAGGTGATCTTCGTTCCGTCATACCTGAACGGCAATGACGGCATCTTCAATATGGAGTACTATGAACTGCTCATTGGCTTTGACCTTACCCTTTATCCCTCATACTATGAGCCCTGGGGATACACCCCGCTGGAGAGCCTGATGTTTCACGTCCCGACGGTGACCACAAATCTTGCCGGTTTCGGGATGTGGGTCGACTCCTACTTTGAAAACCCTGACAACGGGTGCCTGGTACTGAACCGCACTGACCAGAATGAGAAGGAGGTCATTGCAGGAATGGAGGATTTCATCAGGAAGTTCATGCATATGAGCCCTGAAGATGCTGCAGCAGCAAGCCAGAAGGCCTGGGAGATATCACGTATTGCAAACTGGAACACGCTGTTCAGTTACTACAGCGAGGCTTACCGTTTTGCACTCGAAAAGAGCGTTGAAAGAACAGAACAACCGAGGGAATATGCAAGGATCCTCGAAGCTACCGAGGTTCAGAAAAGGAAGCCTTTCCAGGCTCCGGTGTGGAAGGATATCTACGTGCAGTCTGAACTCCCTGAGCGTATTTCATACCTGAAGGAACTCGCCTCAAATCTCTGGTGGTCTTGGAACAGCGATGCAGAGTTCCTCTTCCGGAGGATGGACCCGACCCTCTGGGAGGAGGTGGCCCATAACCCCAAGCGGCTCCTTGAGTCTATTGACTACAAGAGGCTGGTTGTGCTTTCAGATGATGAAATATTCCTTGAGGATTCTGACCGCATCTACAGGGAGTTTACAGAATATCTTGCCAGGCCGGAGAATAAGGAACTGCCTTCTGTAGCCTACTTCAGCATGGAGTTTGGTATCCATCCCAGCCTTAAGATCTATTCCGGCGGCCTTGGAGTTCTTGCAGGAGACTACCTTAAGGAGGCAAGTGACTCAAACGTGAATATTACCGGTATAGGGCTGCTTTACCGGTACGGCTATTTCAGGCAGAAGCTGGGACCACGGGGAGAGCAGCAGGCTATTTATGAGGCGGAGGATTTCTCCCAGATACCTGTGGAGCCTGTTAAGGACAGCAACGGCAACCAGACGACAATAAGCCTTATATGGCCTGGCCGTACCGTCAGGGCCCGTATCTGGCTGGCAAGTGTGGGTAAGGTTAAGCTTTATCTTCTTGATACTGATTTTGAGGAGAACAATCATGAAGACCGGGCAATCACGCACTATCTCTATGGTGGTGACTCGGAAAACAGGCTAAAGCAGGAACTGATCCTCGGAATCGGAGGGATGCGCGCTCTCATTGCCCTTGGAATCAAGCCTGATGTCTATCACAGCAATGAAGGCCATTCAGCATTCATAGGATTTGAAAGGATGCGTCATCTCATTGAGGATGAGCACCTGACATTTGAAGAGGCAAAGGAGATTGTCAGGGCATCAACCCTCTTTACAACTCATACACCTGTTCCTGCAGGTCATGACTCCTTCGAGGAGGATCTTCTGAGGAAATACATTTCACATTACCATGCCAGGCTTAATATTACGTGGGATCAGCTGATAGCTCTCGGACGCTGCGAAGGCGATCATGACCGCAAGTTCAACATGAGTTATCTGGCCACCAGGCTGTCACAGGAGATGAACGGCGTCAGCCAGCTTCACGGACATGTATCGCGCGGCCTCTTCTCACGCCTGTGGCCCGGATACCTCCGCGATGAACTTTATATCGGACATGTGACCAACGGGGTACACTATTCAACCTGGGTGGCACCGGAATGGGAGCAGATATATGGAAAACTGACTGGAGAGAAGCACTTTGACCTGAGTGACCGTGAACAGTGGGCAAAAATCTACCAGCTTGAAGACGAAAAGGTCTTTGAGACCAAGATGAAGCTCAAGAAGCGACTCTTTGACAATATACGCAAGCGGCTGCAGTCAGACATGCTTGAAAGGCACGTCAGCCCGCGTACCCTGATGAACATCAGTTCTCACCTCAATGAAAAGGCACTGACAATAGGTTTTGCCAGGAGGTTTGCAACCTACAAGCGTGCCAGCCTGCTCTTCCGCGACCTTGACCGGCTCTCGAAAATTGTCAATAATCCTGAGAGGCCTGTACAGTTCATTTATGCCGGCAAGGCCCATCCCAATGACGGGGGAGGACAGGATCTGATAAGAAGGATAAATGAGATATCCCAGATGCCACAGTTTGCCGGGAAGGTGATCTTCCTTGAAAACTATGAAATGGAAATGGCAAGATACCTGGTAAGGGGAGTGGATATCTGGCTGAATACGCCTACCAGACCACTGGAGGCATCCGGGACCAGCGGAGAGAAGGCTGTCATGAACGGCACCATTCATTTCAGCGTACTTGACGGGTGGTGGGTTGAAGGTTATCATGCCTTCGCAGGATGGGCGCTGCCCAAGAAGCGGACCTTTGCCAACCAGGATCTCCAGGATGACATCGACGCCGAGACTATTTACAACATGCTGGAGTATGAGATTATACCTGCATACTACTCCAAAGATGAGGGAGGTATACCCCGTGAATGGACCAGCTACATCAAGAACACCATGGTCAAGGTGGCTCCGGAATTCACCACACGAAGGATGCTGAATGACTATATAGCCAGGTACTATTCAAAACTGTGGGAAAGGAGCCGGCGTATAACAGCTGACAATTATGCCCTCGCCCGTGAGCTGGCAGCCTGGAAAAGTGACATCTCAAAGGCATGGGATGACATTGAGATAGTCAAGTTTGACGTTAAGGGATCGGAAAAGAATGTGTACCGCTCCGGTCATTCCTACAATACCGAGATCATACTTGACATAAAGAATATTCCGGCGGAGAATGTAGGGGTAGAGCTTGTGGTGACAAGACAGGCAAAGAACGGTGAGCATGTATTCTTTACCGGCAAGGAATTCAAACCTGTAAATCACAAGAAGGGAAGAGTCATCTACAGTGTTGACTTCCAGCCTGAGATGGCAGGGACATTCTTCTACGGAATACGTATCTATGCCAAGCATGATGAGCTTCCGCACAGGCAGGATTTCTGCCTGCTGAGGTGGGTTGACTGATGCCGCATGGCTGCACGCACCCTGAACCCGGGGTGGCAGGCACAGGCACAGGTTCTTACAGCTTTGTCAGACCTAAAGGTCCATGATTGTTCTTATCCTCTCCTGCCTGAGTACAATGGCTGTCCGGGCAGGGAGGTAGAGCTTCAGGTGATGCGGTGCCGTTACGCCGTAGTGTCCCTGGTCCGGCAGTGAGAAGTATGGCTGCGTCGTGTCTATCCGGCCCTGCCCCCCGAAGAGAGGATCATCGGTGTCAAGCACAATCGTGAATTTGCCCTTGAGAGGTATTCCATAATCGGTGAATGAGATCATTGGGTTGAAGTTCATCACAGTTACCAGGTCACCCCGCCTGAAGGCAATTATTTTGTCAGTATTGTTTACAGACAGTGTTTCTGTCAGCTGCAGTCCGGGCAGATCATGGTTTTTGCCTGCAGCAACCATTGCCCTGTCAAACTCATCGAGATGGCGGTACCTCAGGAGTTCATTCTCTGCCAGGCTCCACTGCCGCCGTGCATATTTGTAGCTCCAGCCGTTGCCTTCCCTGGGGAAATCGATCCATTCCGGATGGCCGAACTCATTTCCCATGAAGGTGAGGTATCCTCCTCCTGCAGCCATGAAGGTGAAGAGCCTGATCATCTTATGAAGCGCCACGGCGCGGTCAATGATGAGGCTCTGTGTCATGATGCTCATGGAGGTATACATCTCCTTGTCGGCCAGCCTGAAGATCAGTGTCTTGTCGCCAACAAGGGCCTGGTCATGCGATTCGCAATAGGAGACCACACGTTCTTCTGCACGGTGCTGGGTCAGCTCATGAAGCAGGTATCCAAGGTCCCATTCCTCATCGGGGATCTCCTTGACCATCTTGATCCAGATGTCAGGAACACCCATTGCAAGCCTGTAGTCAAATCCCATGCCGCCTGTGGCAGCCGGAGCGGCAAGTCCCGGCATCCCGCTCATCTCCTCGGCCACGGTGACAGCCCCAGGATTGAACTCATGGATCAGCCGGTTGGCAAGGGTGAGGTAAACGATGGCATCGGTGTCCTGGTTCCCGTCAAAGTACTGTTTGTAAGAGACGAAGTTCGATCCGAGGCCATGATCATAATAGAGCATGCTGGTGATGCCGTCAAACCGGAACCCGTCAAACCGGAACTCTTCAAGCCAGTACTTGCAGTTGGAGAGGAGGAAATGGTTTACTTCGGGCTTGCCGTAGTTATAGCAGAGTGAATCCCAGGCTACATGCTTTCTGCGCAGGTCACTGTGGAAATATAGACCCGGATCTCCGTCTAGCAGTCCGAGCCCCTCCAGGATATTGGCCACGGCATGGGAGTGAACAAGGTCCATGATGACCCTGATACCAAGACCGTGTGCAGTATCAATAAGTTCTTTCAGCTCATCAGGTGTGCCGAAGCGTGATGACGGGGCGAAGAGGCTGGAGACATGATAGCCGAATGAACCATAGTAAGGGTGCTCCTGGATGGCCATGAGCTGTATGGTGTTATAGCCCAGGTTCTTCACCCTTGGGAGTACGTTCCGGGTGAACTCACTGTATGTGCCGGTTCTCTCCTCTTCGGTTGCCATTCCCACATGCGCCTCATAGATGAGCAGTGATGCCGGAGCAGGCGGTGAGGGATGTTTCATCACATACCTGGTGTCAGGCTCCCAGACCTGTGCAGAGAATATCTTTGTCACATCATCCTGAACCGCCCTCGTGACGTATGCCGGGATGCGTTCACCCTGGCCTCCCCTCCACCTGACTATCATCTTGTAGAGATCTCCGTGTGAAAGCATCTCCCTGTCAAACTCACCAATCCAGTCACCCTCATCAGTCCTGCGGAGGGCATACCGTTCATCCTCCTTCCAGCCGCTGAATGTGCCGATAAGGGTTATGGAGGTGGCATTCGGGGCATGCTCCCTGAAGACCCAGCCCGTTTCAGTCCGGTGAAGTCCATACCAGTGGTGTCCGTTTGCATAATCAGTTAGTGTCCGGCCACCGGTAAAAAGATTTTCCCGGTCCTTCAGGTAGGAGAGTCTTGCCTCTATAATATCCCTGAAGGGATCAAGCCATGGATCAATATTGTAGTATCTCTTCTTCACGGGAATAATCTAATACCAAGATACAAAAAGGTATTGTCAATTATGCCGTCTTTCAGCCTTATCTTCATAGTGTCTCATTCAGGGAGAACTATCAGTTACGCTCAGGATCCTTCAGAAAGGACCAGGAAGCCGGGAGTCTGCTGTCGCCGAAAACCGTCAGGGTGAAACGAACCTTTGAATCATAGTCAGGAACAGGGACCCTGAATTTTTTAATGTCTCCGTCTGCAGGAAAGGCGGACCACAGCAGGGTGT
>SBFZ01000013.1 GCA_006227095.1 Bacteroidota bacterium
GTGAAGGAAGTTCCGGTTTCCTTTTTGTCTGGGCATCAAGTGACGATGCCAGAAGGAAGATAAATCCGGTAATGAGAACGATCCTTACCGGAAGTGATTTCTGACTTACGATTACCCGTTTCATGATGATCATACTTTACAGCTAATTTATTCAAAAAATTGAAAATGGGATATGAATGTAACATGCAAATCTCAGGTGAATGAATTGAAATTCAGTTAATAGTAATCGCCCTGAGCTCATTGTTTGAATAAATTACCGGGAAGTACATCAGTGAAACCTTAGCAGGATTCAATACAAACTGACCAGTGAAGCGGGGCATAAGGCTTATCTCAAATGTTCTTTTCCCGGGGGAAGAATGACGGATGAAAATTGCCACATGGTCACGGTAGAACTCACGGTGGACCTCACCGGGCCAGTATCCACTCTTGTCATTGTAGGCAAATCCGGAGGGTACAGGAATCTCAATCACAACATATTCGGCGCTTTTAAAGAATTCAACCTCTGTGGTAAGCGTGACCGGTGTTCCTGCCGTCACCGTTTCGCCTGGCATGGTTGCCGGTATTCCAGGTATCATATTTTCGCCGGACAGGAGCGCGGGATTTTCTGAGAGTGCTTCAGGTTTGCCCGGTTTTCCCTCATTACCCCTGACAGACCACCTGGTAGAAATCCTGAAGTCGGTGGTGTCCTCTTCCGGGTCTGCAATAAACATCCTGCTCCCGAGGCTTAAGAAGAGTGGCATGTCGCCGGCGTTGCGGATAGTCACTGCGGGGCTTTCACGCGGAATGGCAACCTTATAAGGAAACGTATCGACTACTGTCTCTGTGTCACCGCGCAGAATCATCCTCGCCCTGTCATCGTTCTTACGTTCCTTTTCAGGGTAGAATGCCAGCGCATTCAGTACCGAAGCAGTCTGGTAGGTGTTCAGCGGACCGTTCATTGAGAGGTATTCATAGAAATATCTCCGGATCAGATCAGGCCGGGCAATTGTTCGCAGTGTGTCGCGACTCAGAAGATCCCAGGCGAGGAGTGTGGTCTGCAAATCAGTCTGCATGAGATTCCATCTCTCCGTTCCTGTGGTAAAATACACTCCTCCGAGGATGGTTTCCCGCCTTGCTTTTTCAAGGAAGGACAGGTCTGCAGGGATCCCGTGCCTGAGCTTCAGGGTGGCTGTCCGGATGCTGTCAGTCAGGGTGAGGCTGTCCCTTTCCGAAATGATTTTCAGGTAGTGGCTATAGTCGGCCTTTGCCCCGATATCAGAGAGTATCTCAAGCAGGGGCAATCCTGTGGAAGGGGAGGGGTTCTTTTCCAGGACCAGTACGGCGTAGTCGGTGATATTTGATATCCCGAGGTTAACGTTATAACCGAGCCTGGCTGCCCGGAGAAGAGTTTTAATTATATGCTGCGATATCCAGTCCTCGGTCTCTGACTTTCCCCACCAGCCCCAGAGGCCCTCATCATTACGGTTTTCGAGAAGTTTTCCGATAAGGCTTCTTATTTCCCTTTCATCACTCCGGCTTACTTTTCCCAGGTGCCTGTCAGTTTCAATTGCAGAAAGATATCCTGCGAGCCGCGATGCCATCTGTTCGTTGCATCCATAGACATATCCTATCAGCCTGTGGCTGGCGGATCGTGTTATGTCTGACAGGCCTGCCACTGCGGTCAGGGTCACCTCTCCGGGCCAGAGGCTGGGGTAAACTGACAAGGACGAATCTTTTTCAATAATGGCAACGATCCCGGAATCAATCTCAACACCTGCCCTCATTACCGGAAGGGGTCGGAACTCTCCGTCCTTCAGGCCGGTTTCTGTGGTAAAGGAGTATTCCAGCCGGAGGCTGTCTGACCTGGTGGCAATTACCGGCAGGGTGTCAACTATCGCTTCTGCAAGGTCACGGTCATACTCCACCAGTGTGTCAGCATTGCAGATGAATCTTTCTTTAAGTGTCACGGGCACGCCGGTATGATTCAATATTTTCCCGATCAGGTTCAGGGAGTCGCCCTCAACCAGGTAATAAGGTGCTGACAACCGGGCGGTAACAGGCATGAAAGCCCTGACAGTCCCCCTGGAGGAGCCTGCCTGGCGGTTGCCGGTGATTGCTACGGCAAAAGTCTCCCATGAGGTGATGTCGTCGGGGAACTTTACAGTAAACGTAACCTTCCCCGAGTCATCGGTACGCAGGTCAGGTTTCCAGTAGCCGTAGTCGCGGAAGTTCCTGCGCAGTGTACCTGCTGCCATAGCCTCCATCATGAACTCTTCCTCAATTTCCGGCTTGCTATCGCTTGCCGATGTTATAACCCCTCCCGGCTTCATGGTGAGCATAATCACCCCTCCGGCAGCCCTTGAGCCATAGAGTGCGGTCATGGCCGGATCGCGTATCACGGTAATATTTTTGAGCAGTTCCGGGTCAATGAGACTCATATCGCCGCTGTATGGGACACCATCTATTATAATCAGCGGAGGAGCAGCGTCAACTGTTGATGCGCCTCTGATCATAATGGGCCTTCCGTCTGACATCTCCACCCCGGCCACACGCCCTGACAGGGAATTGACCGTTACAGCTGATGCGGAGAGGCTTTCCCTCCGTGAGACACCGTAGGCAACCACAACAACCTCCTCCATTCTCAGTACATCTTCTTCCAGGACGACATCAACGTTGTCACCGTAAAAGACTTCTGTTTCGTGAGGCTTCATGCCGATAAAGCTGAAGGTCAGTGTATGGCTTCCGAATGGGAGCTTAATTGTATAATTCCCGTCAAAGTCTGTTATGGTCCCGTAACCGTTTTCAGGGCAATAAACCGTTACACCAGGCAACCGTTCTCCGTCTGACAGGCTGGTAACAACCCCGGAAATAGTGTATCCCGGTCCGTCATAGCTGCTTACATCCTGCCTGGTAAACTCCTGCATGAGCTGTCTTTCGGTCGATGTAGCGGTCCCCGGACGGCCTCCCGGGGCGTTGATCATCTCAAGGATTTTATTGTACAGCTCCGGGTCATCTGATTTTTCAGCCCCTGTCAGGTCAATGAAAGTGGCGCTGTTGCCGCAGACCTCGACGGAGTCAATGATTGCCTGTCTGCCGCCCGGCAGGAAGGAGATGAACCTGTAGAAGCCGGGTATGATGTTGGTAAATGACCTGGCATTTCCCTGTATGTCATAAACTGCCTTTCCTTCAACGGAGACCAGGAAATTGACAACGGGAGTGGCAGTTTCGTCTTCAAGGCTGTTTAATATCTGTATTGTCCCGTTTCCGGGGAGTGTTTTTTCGGTTCGTGAATACCTGTATCGCGGGGCTGTCCTCTTTTCCTTCAGTTCCTTACTGATGCTGTCAATCCAGGCCGGGGTCAGCACGCTGCTGCGCCAGTCCTGCCAGGCATTCCCGGCTCCGTACCTTGAAGGAATCCTCTCCGGGGGCTCAAATGACCTCATCTTCAGCAGTCCTTTTTCTAACTCATACTGGTAAAGGGGTTCGAAGGTGAAATCGGTGAAAAAACTGCCGGGGAGTACGAACCGCGCCTTTGAAGGCATCACCGGACCAACTATACGGGTGCCAGAGGAGGAGAACCTACGGTCGGGGTTTGCCAGTTGCTGATCCACATCACTCATCAGCAGTAAATTGTCACCCTGCTTCAGGTAAGCCACGCTGTTTTCAAAGGTGGTCCTGTATGGCATAATGAAGTTTGCAATCCGTCGCTGCTCCTGTTCAGTCAGTTTGACCGGGGCCTTCCTTTTGGCATAATCCGAAGGGATATCATTGTCCCTGATTGAAAGGATCAGTTTCTTTCCTTTGGCAAACCTCAGGCTGTCAACTTCATATACTGCCTCAGGAGTCCTGATATGGATGAAATGGTACCCGGTGTCAACCCTGAATGAATAGGGCTGGTTATCAGAGGCAAAGTCAATGAAAACGGGCCTGTGGTCAACATCAACCTGGTTGACCCGGACCGGTCTTCCGTCACGGAAGACAAATGGGGCAAACTGTGTGATGCTGTCACCCATATCGCTGAGAAACGTTGCTATCTCCTCGGGGTGGTACCGGAACCTGAAGTATTCTATCGTATCAAGTCCAGCCCTGGCATTCCACCAGTCATATGATAAGGTCCGGGTCAGCCACGGAGCGGTGGCACCGGATGTGGTGAATGAGTTGATATGCTCCTTGCTTTTACGGGGTTTGGCCAGGTATGGCAGGGCGGGCGGGTTGTATCCGAACTTTCGTGTCAGGGAGAAGGCGGTTATATCTGCACCAGGGACGGGCATGCCGTTCAGGTCAGTAACCTCCAGGGTGATAGTGGTCTCTTTGCCGGGGATGATCTTCTCAGGTTGTTCAGCCTTTATATTCAACTGGCTTTGGTCCCTGGATATCTCATAAATACTGTTGTTCATCTTTCCGCCCCACAGGTAGCTGAGAGACAGATACCATTTCCTGTCTGAAGTGACTCTCTCCCTGAAATCAAGTGTGTCAGTGGTGCCGCGGGCCACCTCGCGGTTAAGGTCATAGATGAAGTAACTGAAAGCAAGGCCGGTATTACCTGTGGCGCCGATAAAAACCGAGTCAGCGGTCCTGTATGTGCGGGGCGTGAAGGCATGAGGAAGTTCACCGGCGTCAACTGTCCGTCCGGCCTTCCCGGAGGTGATTGAATAAGATGCAATAAAGGGATCAATTTTCATCTGCCACGGAAGGTTGATTTTTTGCCGCGGCTGTTGGTTGCCGAAGGCGTCAGCGGCAATGAGTTCAGCTTCCCGGGCAGTTTCAATACCATTGACCTTAAGGTAAAACCTGATTGAGTCTCCTTTGGTGCTGTAGCAGACCTCTTCTTTCCGGTCGATGAAGGTAAAGGTCTTAGTTTCAGTGACAGACTCATTGTCAGAGGTATTGGCCACGGCAACTATTTTGCAGGTCATGTTTGCTGCCGGGAAGAGTGAATCAGGGATTGAAACCAATGTTTCTCCTGACGGGCTTAGGTTTTCACGGATAACAGCGATGGTGTCCTTAACGGGAAGGCATGGTTGAGATATTTCTGTGACCCTGTCACGAAGTATATGCAGTGTCACCCTTGCATCAGGAAGTATCATGTCATTCTCATCGAGGGCTTTAAGACCCATCATGAATGGCCTGCCCCTGTACTGTACGGAGTCTGGTGTCCTTAACACCAGCCGCAGGCTTTTAAGGTCATAGTATTCATATCTGAATTCCCCGCTTACCGGCATTCTTGAGATGCCGGAAGGGGTGAGTGTCAGCCGGTAACGGGTGTCAAGCCTGAGACCCAGTGTGTCTGCCAGTACGAACGAGTGAACGTATCCTCCCGGTGCATAGGGTTTCAGCGTGGCAAGCTTAATCTGCTTCCACGGATTGTTCAGTTCGATGCTGAGAACCGCATCGCCGGTGAGTGGCTTCTTGTTCTTCCCGTTAAGGATAAATGCCTTCAACATGACAGTATCACCTGGCATGTATGAAGGTTTGCTGAATAGCATGAATCCGTCCGTGGGCCGGGGATCAAACAACCTGCGGATGCTCCACCAGAGACTTCTTGCCGTGCTGAACCCGTAGCCCCTTATGGCAGAGCGCACAGCATCATACGGCAGCATAAACACTGTCCTGACAGGTACCCAGACATACCTGACCGGGGTGGAATAGGCCAGTTTCCTGGTGTTGCGCCGCAGGGAGGAATTGTCAAGACTCCTTTCAAGGGTAAAGAAGCTGGTTATACCGTCATGGGCGATAGCCAGTGTGCCATTAAGATTGCTCTTTGGCAGTCGATATGCTAGTGTAGCCTG
>SBFZ01000080.1 GCA_006227095.1 Bacteroidota bacterium
GAGGTTATCACAGCCCGGAGTACGAAGTTAAACCGGTTCAGGTGAGTGCACAGAAAAAAATCGGTTGGAGGGCTGAATTCAAGGTTCGCCGGGTTGAAAAACCTGCTTCCGGAGCCTGTTCTGAGAGCCTCTATTTCGGCTGAAATGTCTGTTTCGCGACCCTCCAGGAGGTCTTTTATATATCTTGCACACAGTATATCTTCCTCAGCCCTTTCAGAGGCCCTGTAGCCCATGGCAACAAGGGTAACCTTATCAGGCTTAAGGGCGGAGACATACGAAGCCACTGCACCGGCATTGACCAGTCCTGCTCCGAGTATTTCCGAAGCACCTGAGGCGTTCAGTATGCCCCTGGTGCCTGCTGTGGTGCAGTGTATCATGGTCTTCCCGGCCAGGGTGCCGGTCATCATTTCGGTGGGGCTGTTGCCGTAATCAAATCCTTCAGGCTTTTTTTCGTCCTGTTCACCTGCAATAATTACCCCGGCCTTCAGTTTATCCCTCAGAGCGAATGCCTCTTCAGGAGCGGAGACGTCAATCAGACGGTGAATGCCGCTGTCCCAGGCATAGCATGCGGTGCTGAAGGCACGGAAAACGTCAATTATAACTGTCACTCCCTCAGCCTCCTGCGCCCCTTTGATAAACTCCTTTACAGTGATGTCCATGTCATATGGTTCAAAACGTGAAGATAATAATAGTGTTTGAAGATCATTTCTTAAATTTGTTAACCGGCAATTAGCAGAAAATCTGATGAAACCACTTCCCGAGATAGGCCGTTCAATAATGCACCGTGCAGGAGAGAACCTCAGGGCTCTGACCGGGCGGATTAAAAAGTCGGTTCCCTTCTGGATCCGTCAATGGAGGATCATATACCTTCTGTACAAGGGAATAAAGAGGGATAATATCTACATCAAGGCTTCCGCTCTAACCTTTTTTACCATTCTTTCGGTAATACCGATGGTGGCTCTTGCCTTTGGAATAGCGAAAGGGTTTGGTCTTCATGATGAGCTGAGGGCACAGATAATCATGCAGTTTCACAACCAGGAACAGGTAATGAACTGGATCCTTGATTTTGCCAACAACACCCTGGAACAGACCAGCGGGGGTTGGCTGGCCGGGATCGGGGTTGCTTTCCTGTTTTCCACCGTAGGTCAATTGCTGAGGTATGTTGAGAATACCTTCAATTCCATCTGGAAGGTTGATGAGACCCGGGTTTGGTACCGGCAGGTGACTGATTACCTTGCGGTGATAATTCTTGTGCCTGCCCTGTTCATTGCCTCAAGCAGTGCTACGGTACTGGCCACCACGAGGCTCAATGATATTCTCAGTCAGTCAGACATGCTTGAGGGGCTGAAGCCGGTGGTTTCCTTCCTTGTGCAGCTCATTCCTTTCATCTTGCTTTTTACACTGTCAACATCGGCATTTCTGGCCATGCCGAACACGAGGGTCAAGTTCCGTTCGGCGCTGGTGGCGGGTCTGGCAGCAGGTATTGCTCTTCAGTTCCTGCAGATACTCTATGTGGAGACCCAGATGGGCATCACCAGGCTTGGTGCCCTTTACGGAAGCTTTGCAGCCATACCGTTACTGATGGTATGGATACAGATGAGCTGGGTTGTTTTGCTGATGGGGGCCCAGTTATCGTATTATCTGCAGAATATTACCCGTTACGAGTTTGAGTTTGACGTACAGACAGTATCACCTCGTCAGAAAAAGAGACTCTCATTGCTTGTTATGCATTCCCTGATAAATGACTTTGTCCAGGGGTCAAAACCCAGGTCGCCTGAAGAGATCTCCCTGGAGCTGAGTCTGCCTGTAAGGACCGTCCATGAATGCCTCGATCTGCTCCATGAAGCCGGAATGGCAACCGAGATATGGAATGAGGACAATGAGAATTATGTTTATCAGCCAGGAATTGACATCAACAAAATGACGCTCTCCTTTGTGCTGGAGAGGCTTGAATCATCGGGTTCAGTTCACAAGATAGTAATAAACAATTCAGATTACAGGAAGATTGATACAGCCCTGACGAAGTTTGAACACATGGTTGCCTCATCGGAGACAAACGTCCTCCTCAGGGACATTTAGCCTGCTATTTGTTTCGGAAAGGGGAGAGGCGGAACCGCCTTACATACCTTATCAGTCCGTCAAGTGAGCTCCAGTTGTCGAAAAGGTAGTGAGGTGCCTCCACAATTATCTGCCTTGTCTCAGGGTGCATTGACCAGTATGTTGTGAGGTTTGAAGCCCGGAATACCCTGTCTTCGGAACCGATCAGGGAGTAATCCCAGACAAACCCTGTCTCAACAGGTTCCATCATGCGGTTGTACAGCCACCTGAGCTCATCATGGAGAGATTTTTCAGTACGGGTTGGAATGTTTGCCCGGTTCTTCTCAAACCTGCTCCTGGTGCCGAAAAGCCTCAGATAGAACTTGGCCATGCTGTAATTGGATATATTGTCAAGGGTTGCCTCGAAGATTTTCAGTGGAATGCCGTACTTGTCATCCGCAGCCACCGGTGTTCCGTTGATCGCAATTGTAAGATCCGGCCTGATGCCCATTTTTCTGCTGTAGTATTCAGCTGCCCATACACCCAGCGACCATCCGATTACCGTTACCCGCCGGTAGGTTTTCATCTCGGGAAGTATCAGCGGTTCATCTGCCGAGTAATTGTAGAAAAGAATGAAGTCGTGACTGTCAGTGCACAGGTTTGAGAAGGCCTTTTCATCTATTCCCCATGTACCGAACAGAATTACAAGATCCCTGTTATTCTCAAATCTGCGGAGGAATGTTTTCATTGGCGGGGAGAAAAGAAAAAAGAGGAGAGGGTTACCGTGGTACTTTAAGGAACGGGCTTATGAGATAATCCCGGAATCTACTGTCTGATAAAAGGAAGTAACCTATGGTAGTCAGCCTATAGGTCCATGTGAAAGTCAATGTCTGCAATACAATCCTATTGATTCCCACAAGTAACCCTTACTCTCCTCTTTTATTTCATCACTTCTACAAATGTAATACATAAACGGAAAAATTGCAAACAATTTCAGAAAAAATTCGGATCGTCTTATTAACCGGTTGTTAATTAAGTGGCGATTGTTTACTTTTAAACTGAATATATTATCATTCATATTCCTGACCTTAAAACTCTTACCCTATGATCCCTGAAATAATCAGTATCAGGCATGACGACGGTTCCGGGTTTCGTGCCGAATGGATGGACAACGAGAGCGGTTTTCTTCATCTTCATCCTGAGTATGAAATAGTTCTGAATATTTCAGGTAATGGCACCAGGGTTGCTGGAGACTCGGTTGAGCTGTTTGACAGGTATGACCTTGTGATTTACGGACCTGACCTGAAACATTTCTGGAACTTTTACAGGCAGGATGAAAATGATACCGGCCGTCATGCAATTATGGTGCATTTCAGGAGGGAGTCACTTGGTGATGCGCTTCTCTCACAGTTTGAGATGGCTGACCTGAGAACTCTTCTGGATAAGGCTGGCAGGGGTATTTCCTTTCCCCCTGAGACCGGGGAAGCGGCCGAGGAACCAATGAGACGCCTTCTGTCAGAAACCGGTATGAAGAAAATGGTCAGCCTTTTCAGGTTGCTGGAGATACTCTGTTCAGCATCAAAGTACAAGACTCTTTCCGGAGAGATTACTGAATCAAAGCGTGATGTAACTGACAGCAGGCTGACTGCAGTCTGTTCATTCGTCAGGGATAATTTCTTCAGGGCGATACCGGTCAAGGAGGTGGCCGGAGTGGCCGGGATGAGTCCGCATTCCTTCAGCCGGTTTTTTTCAAGAAGCACCGGCAGCGGATTTGTTGACTATGTCAACCAGGTGCGTACAAACAAGGCATGCTATCTCCTCCGCGAGACTGACCACCAGATCAATGAAATTGTCTTTGAATGCGGATTTGCGACTGTATCCAATTTCAACAAACAGTTCCGCAAACATGCGGGGATGTCTGCCCGTGACTACAGGGCGCAGTACCGGAACTGATTTGCCGGCACACATTCTTTCACAGAACTTCAGTAACTGATGACATTTTTCATGCCGGAGATTGATCCCTATTGCTAAATTTGCCTCTGAACCATCTAAAACCAACTCCATCATGGGAATGACCATTACCGAAAAAATCATTGCTGCCCACTCAAAATACAACACGGTCAGGCCGGGTGACATAGTTGATATTGCCATTGATGCACGTGCCGCAAGGGATTTCGGAGGTGCAAATGTGGTAAAGAACCTCAATGACTTCGGGCTGAAGGTGGATGACCCGGAAAAGACTCTCTTTACCTTTGACTGCAATCCCACAGGTTCTGACCAGAAGTATGCGGTCAACCAGCATCTGTGCAGGCAGTATGCCCGCAGCCATGGAATAAAGGTATATGATATAGATGCCGGCATCGGCACTCATCTCCTTATTGAGGAGGGTTATGTCTGGCCCGGGTCCACTGCTGTATCAACTGACTCACATGCAAACATCCTGGGTGCGGTAGGTGCATTCGGACAGGGGATGGGTGACATGGATATCGCTGCAGCATGGAACAGCGGCAGGGTGTGGTTCAAGGTGCCTGCTTCGGTGAAGATCAGCCTTAACGGCACCATCCCGGAAGGGGTAACTGCCAAGGATGTAATTCTCAACCTGCTGCGCATTTACGGAGCCAATACGCTCCTCGGGTACAGCATTGAACTCTATGGCGATGCAGTTGACCGTATGACACTTGATGAGCGGATTACAATTGCCTCCATGGGCACCGAGATGGGAGCCATAATAATACTCTTCCCGCCCACACCCGAAATAGTCGGTTATTGCCGGGCACGCGCCAGGTCATCCTTTGAACCAGTCTTTGCAGATCATGACGCTGAATATGAGCTGACGGCAGACATAGATGCAAGCACCTTCGTTCCCATGGCAGCCCGTCCGGGCGAACCTCATGACACCATTGGAGTGAAGGAATTGCCGGTCACAAGGATAGACTCGGCATTTATAGGGAGCTGTACAAACGGCCGGATGGAAGACATGAGGGTAACGGCTGATATACTCAGGGGGCGTAAGGTTGCCCCGGGCGTTGTGCTCAAGATCGTTCCCTCAACCGATGCCGTATGGAAACAATGCCTTGACGAGGGGCTGATTGATATTTTCAAGCAGGCGGGAGCGCTGGTTTCCAATGCCGGCTGTGCCGGCTGTGCTGCCGGCCAGGTGGGCCAGAACGGCAAGGGTGAAGTCACTGTCAGTACCGGTAACAGGAATTTTCCGGGAAAACAGGGACAGGGAAGCGTTTTCCTCGCCTCTCCGGCAGTGGTGGCAGCCTCGGCACTGGCAGGCTACATAACCACCCCGGATGCCGTGCCAGATCAACCTCCGGTATTTCAGTTCAGTCAAGCACAGCCGGAGCCTGCCCGGCAGCCTGCCCGGAGTGAATCACAATCCAGGCCTTCTCAGATCAGGGGCCGTGTCTGGCTGATAGAGCGTGACAACATTGATACTGACATGATCTTCCACAACCGTTACCTTGCAATTACTGACATCAGGGAGATGGGGCAATATACCTTTGACAACCTTGAAGGGTTTAAAAACAACAAAAAAAGGGCAGAGGCAGGAGACATCGTCATTGCCGGAAAAAACTTCGGCAGCGGAAGCTCCCGGCAGCAGGCTGTGGATTGCTTCGTATCACTTGGTGTACAGGCGGTAATTGCCCGTTCCTTCGGTGCCATTTATGAACGCAATGCAATTAACGCTGCCTT
>SBFZ01000315.1 GCA_006227095.1 Bacteroidota bacterium
TAATGCTGAACCCTATTGTGTCGAGGAGGCAGACATCAGGCCAGTGTTCTGCAATCTTGTGCATGATGGTGTCATAATGCTTCCATGTGGGGTATGACTGCCACATCATTGCCTCGGCAACAGAGGAGGCAGTAAAGAATCCCTTATGGTCAGGGGGGGCAATTATCTTGTACGCGATACCTGATGCAATGAACTCCTCTGCATCACGCGGAGACAGGATCAGCCGGGCCAGGTAGCCGTCGCAGAAGGAGACCGAAAAGCGGGAGGCCAGCCGGGTCATTTCATCAAAGCCGGGGTAGCTGATCTCAACCTCGGCCTGACCATACCTCCTTACCGTTTCCCTTATGTCACTGCCAGGCGTGAGTTGCCGGTCATAGGTACTGACCACTTCCCTGATGTCACTGGCCGGCGTGAGTTGCCGGTCATAGGTGCTGACCACTTCCCTGATGTCACTGGCCGGCTGACTTTGCAGGCCGTACCCTGCCAGCAATGGTACAAGAAGGAGAAGGGCAGGTATGACCTTGAGATGCTTCAACTTATGTGCTATACGTTAAACCGGATATGGAGTATGTCACCGTCATCCACAACATATCCCTTCCCCTCCACCAGCAGTCTTCCGGCCTCACGGCAGGCATGCTCCGAACCGAACCTGGTGAAATCATCATACTTCATTACCTCTGCCCTGATGAACCCTCTCTCGAGGTCTGAGTGAATGACTCCGGCAGCCTGCGGAGCCGTCATGCCGGCCGTAATGGTCCATGCCCTGATCTCCTTGGGGCCTACGGTAAAGAATGTCTGCAGGTTGAGCATACGGTATGCTGCCCTGACGAGCTTATTGACACCGGGTTCAGTAAGACCGGAAGCCTCAAGGAACTCCATGCGGTCAGCTTCCTCGGTGAGGTTGGCTATTTCTGCCTCCAGTTCACCCGCAATCACCAGTGGTTCGGTACCCCTGGCAGAGAGATAATTCCTCACCTCATCAACATACCTGTTTCCGTCAACGGCCGAAGCCTCATCGACGTTGCATACATACAGCACCGGTTTCATCGTCAGGAGGAAGATATCATCAACAACCCTCTTCTCCTCAGGTCTGAGCTCAAGTGAGCTGGCATTCTGAAATCCCTCAAGATGCTCCCTGTAACGTTCAAGTATCTCAATGCCGTGCCTGGCCTCCTTGTCTCCCGTTTTTGCAGCCCGTTCAAGCCGCTGAATCTTCTTTACCACTGATTCCACATCCTTGACCTGCAGCTCAAGCTCAACATTCTCCAGGTCACGTACCGGATTGACAGAACCGTCTATATGCGGCAGATTGTCATCATCAAAGCATCGGAGTACGTGTATCAGGGCATCAGTGTTCCTGATCTCTCCCAGGAGGCGAGCCCCCGAACTGTCACCCTGGCCTTTGGCAAGACCGGGTATATCAACTATTTCAACCGTTGTGTGCACGATACGCTCCGTGGGCTGATACTTTTCGAGCTCATACAGCCTGCTGTCAGGCACCTGGATGACACCCAGGTTCGCTTTAACTCCGGTACCGAATGTGTTTGTCTCTCCCCTTGTGTTGGAGATGCAGTTGAAGATCGTGGTCTTTCCCACGCTGGTGATTCCTATAATTCCGCATTTCAATGCCATATCCCTTTTTTCTGTTGGTGCAAAGTTACCAAAAAGAGACCACCCGTCACAACAGGTAGAAAGGGGGCAGTCAATTTTTAACCATAATCATCGGCACAGGCAGGAGACAGTTACCCGGCAGCCACTTTTCAGGCATGGTATCATAACCATGCCTCCCTGCGCCTGCCCGGGCAATAGAAATCCCGTCACTTTTGTGTAAGTTTGAGGTGGAGATTAAACCTTTGATGCCTTTGTGCATCTGACTGACAAAAGCCCCCGGGAAGGTCAATGTCACAAATCACTGAAAATGATATCAGGGCTGCAATTGCCACCGATGCCGAAAAGGCGTTCCGGATGATCATTGACCTGTATGGTCGCAGGCTGTACTGGCACATACGGCGGATAGTGATCACTCATGACGACGCCGATGATGCACTTCAGAACACTTTCCTGAATGCCTGGAAGAACATAGGGCTGTTCCGTTTTGAAAGTTCCCTGCTTACCTGGCTGTGGTCAATTGCCACGAATGAAGCCCTGAACCTGGTGAGAAAGAGGTCGAGGGTGGATAACGTGTCACTTGACGATGTTGAAGGTATCCTTGCCGGTTCCGCTGAAGGAAGCAGCTGGTTTGACGGCGACGAGGCGACTGTGAAACTGCAGAATGCCATTCTCAGGCTGCCGGAGAAACAGCGCACAGTCTTCAATATGAAATATTATGATGATATGACATATGAAGAAATCAGCACTGTCACCGGAACATCGGTCGGTGCGCTGAAGGCTTCATATCACCATGCTGTAAAAAAGATTGAACATTATCTTGAAGAGAATTAAACCATTGCCCTTCACGGGCGTCAAAGAGATATCATGAAACTCAATGATGAAATAAGAAAAAATGACCCCTTCCGTGTTCCGGACGGTTACTTCGAAACGCTTGCTGACCGTACAATGGCAGCAATCAGGGAGGAGGAAGCCAGGAGGGAGCACGATAACCATGATTCAGTGACTGCTTCAGACGAGGCAGCCGGTGAAGGTCAGGGTAATCATCCCGGCAGGTTTACATTCCGGTCTGATGATCAGGCTGAAATAAGTTCCACCGGAAGGCGACGGATCCTTAATCTCAGGCCTTTCATGGCGCTGGCCGCAACCATCCTGGGCTTTGCCATACTGGCGGCCGTGGTGGTCAGGCTGGCAACTGCCGACAGAGAGACAGAAGGCTACCAGGCAGGGAGCAGCCTCTACGCAGACCTCGCTTTTGAAGAGGTGGACACCTATATGCTTGAGAATGAACTTAACCTTACCGAACCTGAAGGAACGGAGATAACAGGCGAAGAGATCTCAACCGAGGCCATCATTGACTACCTCATGACAGAAGGTATTGATCTGAAAGATATTTATGAACTTTTATAATACTGAAATGAAAAAACTGATGACTGCCGTAATTATCCTGATAATAGCAGGATCGGCAACAATGAGCCTGCAGGCCCAGGGGCAGGGCATGGGACAGGGTGCAGGGCAGGGTGCCATGCAGGGTGACAGTGAGAAGCTCACTGCCTACAAGATTGCCTTTTTCACAAGGAACCTCAGTCTCACACCGGCTGAAGCCGAGAAATTCTGGCCGCTGTACAATGATTTTTCGGCGCGTAAGAACAAGCTGCAGGCAGAAAGGATCATGCTGATGCGCTATGCAGCCCAGAATGAATCAAATATGAGTGACGACGAGCTGACATCAACGGCCGACAAGCTGGTAAAATCATTTGTTGACGAAGCCCAGATGACAGTGTCATTCAATGAGAACCTTAAGAAGGTACTCCCTCCTGCCAAGGTTATCAAACTCTACCAGATTGAGAACCAGTACAAGCAGCAGTTGCTGAGGGAACTCAACCAGCGGAGACAGGGAGCAGGTCAGCAGGGGATCAGGGGACGCGCCGGACAGGCAGCAGGTCCCGGACTGGAGCAGTGAACACAACCGGCCGGCACCATAAGCTTAAATGGTTATAGGAGAAATATAAGAAAGATAACCAGGTTGCCGTAACCGGCAGACACCCTTGCTTACTCAGGATATTTTCCCCTCACGAATGAATGCCGGGAGGGCAGAGAGCGGAAGAGCTGTCTGTTCTCCCGTCTTCATATTCTTGACTGTTGCCTGCCCGGCCGCCAGCTCGTTGCTTCCGGCAATGACCACCATGGGTATCCTTCGTGAATCAGCATATGAAAACTGCTTTTTAAGCTTCACCGGCTCCGGGAAGAGTTCGGTTGGAATACCCTCTTCACGAAGAGTGGAGGCCATCTTCATAAGAGCCGGCAGCTCATCACCCCCGAAGTTGATTATCAGCACCTCCGTTGATGAGCCTGTCTGTTCAGGGAAGAGACTGAGCTGAAGCATCACATCATAGATCCTGTCAGCCCCGAAGGAGACGCCCACACCGGAAACACCAGGCATGCCAAATATGCCGGTAAGATCGTCATACCTGCCTCCTCCGCATATACTTCCAAACGGGAGGTCGGCAGCCTTAACCTCAATAATGGTACCTGTATAGTAATTCAGTCCGCGTGCGAGTGAGAGATCAAGCTCAATGGTTGCCCTGGCAGGCTGCATTGCCATATAGCCGGTCAGCTCTTCCATCTCCTCAATGCCCTTAAGCCCGGCAGCCGAGCCGGCCATTGCGCTCCTGAGTTCACCCAGTTTTTCGTCGGTTGAACCCTTAAGGTTCAGTATTGGTTCCAGCCTGGCAGTCACCTCAGGTTCTATACCCCTCTGCAACAACTCCTGCCTTACCCCTTCGGGGCCAATCTTCTCGAGCTTGTCAATGGCCACGGTGATGTCTGTAATCCTCTCACCGGCACCGGCAATTTCGGCAATGCCTGCAAGGATCTTCCGGTTGTTGATCTTGATTACAATGTTTATCCCGAGCTCACTGAAGATGCGGTCAATAATCATGACCAGCTCGGCCTCGTTAAGGAGCGAATCACTTCCGATGACATCAACATCGCACTGGAAGAACTCCCTGTACCTCCCCTTCTGTGGCTTGTCTGCCCTCCACACAGGCTGTATCTGGTATCTCCGGAACGGAAAGACAATTTCGTCACGATGCTGAACAACATAACGTGCAAATGGCACGGTCAGGTCATACCTGAGTCCCTTCTCGCTTATCTGCTGAATCACGGCAGGCGTATCTGCGGCAGCGAGGGCCTGTGACGGCACCTCCGCCAGGAAATTCCCTGAGTTGAGTATCCTGAAGATGAGCCTGTCTCCCTCCTCCCCATACTTGCCAAGCAGTGTGGTGAGGTTTTCCATCGCAGGGGTCTCTATCGGCAGATAACCATAGAGTGAGAAAATCCTCCTGATGGTATCAAAAATATGGTTGCGGCGAAGCATCTCCGTGGATGAGAAATCACGGGTACCTCTTGGTATGGAAGGTTTCTGGGCCATGCGGAAAAACTATTTCCCGACAAAAATATGAAAAAAAACGGGGGGCGGGCGCAAAAAGAGGCGCCATCCACCAGGGGCGGGGCAAGGCGCAAAAAGAGGCCAGAACTCCTGGCGGGGCAAGGTGCAAAGAGAGGCGCCTGGCGTCAATGCGAAGCAGGACTCCAGCGGGGGCGGGAGCCAAAAGTGGGGTTATGGCAGCGGTGACAAGCCGGGAGCCGCAGATACCTATTGTATGAACGGGATGGAGATGGGGTATTTGTAAACCTCTCCCTTTGCAGCCTTGATACTGGCTATTATGACACAAACCACTTCAAGTATTCCGAGGGCAATAAGCAGAGGAATACCCACGATAATGAAGCAGAGCGGAATCAGAAGCACGGAATAGAGCAATACGGATATCTGGAAGTTAAGGGCAGACTTTCCGTTCATGTTGACCCATTCAGACTGATCCTTCCTTGAAATCCAGCAGATCAGCGGTCCGATTATACCACCGAAGGGGAAGAAGTAACCGGCAAATGTTGACAGATGGCAGAACATTGCCCAGTCACGTTCTGATTGTGTGTATGTCTTGATCTCTTCCATTGCTTTTTTCTTAAAGACGGTTTATCAGATAAAATGCTGCATCATCAGAAGCGGGCAAGACGCTTAAGGTCACTGATCAGCAGCCCGCTGGCATTTTTACTGTCAGACATATGACTGTCATAGTAATACATTATTGCATCATCAGCACCAATCAGTGTTTTCATGCATGTGCCGCTCCTCTTGACGCCGTCAGGCCCCACCTTGTGCACTATCACAACATCCTTCTGCTTTTCCTCTATGGCCCTGATGATCTCTTCCTCATCGACAATCCTGACCCTGTACGGGTAATAGGCCGCAATCCTCTCTTCGGTATTTACCTCCGGGGCCAGGTCAGCTTCACGCACCAGTATCGTCTTGTCCTTTATCTCAGGTACATTCTTGTTGTAGTATTTAAGATACCTCAGGGCAGAAAGTGTCGGATTCTTCATCACCAGTTCAGCATGATATTCCATGAAGCGCACTATCAGACCGAGCTTGTAACTGTACTCCTCCTCGGGTGCACCGGAGAAACAGAGTGGTATGGCACAGAACTCCGGCAGTTCGTCAAGATTATCAACGTCAGCTCCAAGGAGCAGGTTGAGGAAGTCATAGGTGGAACCCGACTTGTCATTGCTGAAGTTGGTAATGGTAAGGACTATGAAGGAGTAGGCCGGGTCATTGCGCATTACATTGAATTCCTCAACTGTAATGTATTTCACCGGGGTTACCTTCCAGTACCTTGTGACAGCATCCTTTATCTCTGCATTGTAAAACGAAAACGGATCATCTTCCATGACGACGCATGTCACTGACTTCATGAACTTTTCAGCATCATCAACGGTCGGGTAGGGTCTCTGCTGGGCGATGGCCGCTACTGACAGAAGAACCATCAGTGCAAACAGGGAAGATCTTTTCATATAATGCTTATTTGCCTGAAGGAAGGAATACAGGGTGCTTCTCATTGAACTTCCTCAGGAATACGAACATCATTTTTTTCTGGTTCTTGTTCCGCATTGAGACAAACTCCTGGTATAGCTCAGGATCTCTCATAAGCAGGGCTTCGAGGTTTTCGAGGTTATACTCATATGATTTCCCGGTTTCGAAGTCTATCATAAACATCTCCAGGTCAGTACGCGAGGTGTTCCTGTACGGATAGCCTCCGTAGTATGGATCATAGTAGCGTGAAGAGTAAGGACTGTAATAATACGGATTATAGTATGACCGGTATGGTGAATAGTAAGGATCATAATAGCCATACGGATTATATCCTGTTGAGGTTGTGACGTCAGCCACAAAGTGAATTATTGACCCGAAGAAGGTGATGCGGTTGAAGTTATCCTGCACCTTTACATAGAGTACTCCATTACGTGCGAAACCCCAGATGGCATCCTTCTCAATCTCCTGCCTGACCCCCATGTTATCATAGAAGTAAATCTTCTCACCCGAGAGAACCTGGTCAAAGAAATCCTTGTCGTTATAGTCGACCGAGGTAAAAAGCTTTGCCTTTGGGACAGGGTTGTTGGTCTTTACCATGTCAAAGTTCATGTAAATCCCGTCCCTGAACTTGAAGTCAGGGGTATACTGAACAAGAGTATCCCCCTGCTGCGCCATGATCATGCCCGTGGCTATCATGCATGCAACCAGTGTCACTGCTGCCTTTTTCATCACACTCTTTTTCAGGTTTTCCTTCAAAAATTATACCGTAAGACAAAAATAATCTTTTATAGGCACTGAACACAAGCCTCACTTTATCTTTATTGAAATTCATGTATCTTTGAGTGACACTAATTCTACTGCATTTCATATATGCCGAACAGAACAAGACCTTCCGCCATCCCGCATTCGGATCTTATGACCCGGAGGACGCGTGACCGGATACTTCTGCCTGTGGCTCTCTCTTTACTGCTGGTGGTGGTTGCCCTTGTAACCGCCCTTACCGGGATGGTGTATGTACCGGTAGCTGCCGGTATAATTGCGCTGGCACCCCTGGTACTGGCCATTGCCGAGCTGCGCAGGCTGATAGCCGACAGCCGTGACATACTCAGGGAAATGGCCACCATTGCTGAGAAGAATGAGGAGGTGATCAACTCCTTCTCGCACAAGATAAGGGAGCCTCTCAACAATCTCGTGCTGCTTGGCAACATGCTGAGTGAGACTACGGCGTCACCAAAGCAGCAGGAACTGGTTGAGACTTTCATTGCCTCCACCGGATCAATGGTGGAAGTGGTGAATGAGCTTACGATGCAGACAGCAGGCAACATCACCTTTGAGCGCAGAGGAGAGATCCGTTTCAGGCTGGGCCCCATCATTCAGGATACCATCGGGCTGATGAAACTCAACAGGAGGCACGACCAGAGTGTGGTTGTCTATGATGACCATGGCGAGGGTGACAGCGAATACAGGGGTGATCCGATTATTCTCAAGCAGATACTGATTGACCTTCTGAGCGCCGCCATATCAGCTTCCGCCGGCAGGATAACCATCAGGATACAGGTGCGTGAAGCCGGGGAGAGGGAAGGATCACAGAAGGTGGAGTTCACTCTGACATCAAACAACCCCGTAGTCTTTATCGGGGAAGGACGCCAGCCCTATCCCCTTGCCGGCAGGCTTATCCGCGACTATGGCGGAAGCTGGCAGGAGGCTACTGCCGGTACAGGATCATACTTTGTGTTCTATATCTTCATGCACCGGGCTGACAAGGTGACAAAACCTGTTGCGGCAAGTACCCTCATCAAGGGTATGACAGCCGAGAAGAGCCGCAAGGAGATGAAAGACCTCAGCATTTTGCTGGTGGAAGACAATCCGATCAACCAGCGGATCACACAGCTCATGCTTGAGCCCCTGGTGAGAAAACTTGAGATAGCAAGAAACGGAAAGGAGGCCCTCGACATGTTCGGCACTTCTCGTTATGATCTTATCCTTATGGATGTGCAGATGCCCGTCATGAACGGCCTTGTGGCAGCAGAAAAGATCAGGGGACTGGAGATGAGCACCCAGGGCCATGTGCCCATCATTGCCATCACGGCAAATGCCATGCTCGGTGACAGGGAGCAGTGCCTGGCAGTAGGGATGGATGACTATATCAGCAAACCCATTGAACCGGAAGTGCTGATTGAAAAGATTACAGCCCTTATCTGAAATCCATCAGCATATGGTCTCCCAGGCTGCCAGGAGGGCGGGAGCTAAATAGCGGACAATATATCAGCATCCGCCGGATCCAGGGCGGGCACCGGCCTGCCGCCGGGGCTCCTGACACCTCAGAACGGTTTGATTCCAAGAATCATCATGTCATCAATCTGGTCATGCCCTTCCATCCATGACTCTATTGTCTCATCGAGTATCCGCTGCTGGTCAGCCAGCGGGTATTTGCTGATGGTCAACAGGATATGTCTGAGGCGGCGGTACATGAACTTCTTGTTCTCCGGCCCGCCGAACTGGTCAGCGTAACCGTCAGAGAAGAGATATAGTATGTCACCCTCCTGCAGGGTGAAAGTGCTGCGGTTGAATGAAACCATGGCAAATGACTGGACCACGTTCTTCTTGTCACCCTTGATCTCAATGAGCCTGTCGTCACGCACAATATAAACCGGCAGGAATGCCCCGGAGAACTCCATTACCTTCGTCTTCCTGTCTATGATGCAGATGCCCATCTCAATCCCGTCCTTTATCATTGCCTTGCCGCTCTCCTCCTTGAAGAAGGCCGATTCCAGCTCGTGATTCATGGTCAGAAGCACCTGGTCAGTGTCATCAACCTTCATCTCATTGATGATTTTCTGGATCAGCTCGAGACCAATCATTGACATGAGTGCCCCCGGTACCCCGTGGCCGGTACAGTCAGCTGCCGCAATGAAGTACTTGTCATCACGCTCATTGAACCAGTAGAAGTCGCCGCTGACAATATGCTTCGGACGGTAATAGATGAAATGATCAGGAAAAATTCTCCTTATATGATGGTCAGCCGGCAGGAGTGCCGCCTGAATGCGTTGCGCATAGTTGAGGCTGTCAGTGAGGTCCTTGTTGCGAAGCTGAAGCTCTGACCTCTGCAGCTCAATCTCCCTGTATGCCCCCTTAAGCTCCGAAAGGTGCTTCCGGGTACGGACCAGCACCCAGAACTGAAGGACAGCAAGGTAGATGAGGGCAGCAATTATGAATACAGCTATGGTATAACTGATGACCGGGCTGTCACGCAGCAACTGCCCCTGGGCAGTCACCATTGCCGCTGCCTGGAACAGTATCACCCGGCACTTACGTTTGAGGTCTCTACGGAAGCCTCACCCGGTCTGACCAGGGGAAGGAGCCGCAGCGACGGTGATTCAACCACAGGCCCGAGGCCGTATTCAGGCCACCTGGCATCAACCAGCTCTATTGTCTCCTGGTCCGAGCATACCACATTGGGCCAGTCCCTCGGAAAGAGAGGCAATGAACGGGTCTTGGAGGTGGCATCAATGAAGATGGCCCCTCCCTCAAGATGATAGAGATCACGAGCCGGGTCACTGTTGCCTGTCACCAGCCATGTCAGCATGGCCGGATCATCGGCGTCAGCCCCGTCATCCACTGCTATGATGACGTTTCCCGGTGTGGTGAGTGAAGAAGGGAGTGATGCAGCCAGGAGATGCATGTCCAACCCCTCCTCAGGCTTGCTTATGGTCAGTACTGCCACCGGAAGGGCATGCCAGGCCATCGTCTTCATCCCTGTAATGACATTTCCGGTGAACTCCTCATCCGTAAGGAGAAGCAGGGGTACCGAATGATAATCGCCGACCCGCTCCTCGGAGAGTTTTACAGTTGCATCTATGCCCAGCTTACCTCCCATGCTGAACCTGTCGGAGGCATGGTCAAGAACATCCAGCGGACCGCGTGTAAGAAGCAGGTCAGATTCAAACCTGACATTGGCGAAAAATGCCTCTGCCACGGCATGATAATCGGTTACCGGCACATTGCTGCTTACCACTATAATATATTTGCTGAGCATCATCTGCCCGGCGCCGAAAAGAGCGCTGAGAACCTTCATTCCCTGGCCGGGATAGGTCTTTTCAATACTGACAATCACCAGGTTATGTGCAACACCGGAGACGGGCATATGCAACTCCCTTATCTCAGGAGCAATGGCAAGCTTGATGGGTGCAAAGAATACTTTCTCAGTAGCCTTGCCCATCCATGCATCCTCCATTGGTGGTACACCGACGATTGTTGCCGGATAAACGGCATTCTTCCTGTGAGTAATGCATGTAACATGAAACACTGGATATAGATCGGCCAGTGAATAGAACCCGGTATGGTCACCAAACGGACCCTCAGTGACAGGTGCCTCAGTTGTATCTACATATCCTTCAATTACGAAATCGGAGTCAGCGGGTACCCACAGGTCATTTGTAAGGCACTTGACCAGTGTGACCCTTTTGCGGCGGAGGAAGGCAGCAAGGAGGTATTCATTAATATCTTCGGGAAGCGGCGCCGTGGCTGAATAGGTATAAACGGGGTCACCTCCCAGGGTGACGGTCACAGGCATCCTTCCTCCCCTCTTCTTCCATGCCTCAAAATGGCGTGCACCGGTTTTATGCCTGTGCCAGTGCATCCCCGACAAATCCCTGCCCATCACCTGCATGCGGTACATCCCCAGGTTGGGCCTGCCTGTTTCAGGGTGTCTTGTATGGACAAGGGGAAGGGTGATGAACCTGCCGCCGTCATGCGGCCAGCATTTTAGTATTGGCAACATGCCAAGATCAGGTGTCCTTTCAATCACTTCCTGGCACTCACCCCTGCCTCTCTTTCTCCTGGGTGAGAGGGTCAGCAGCCTCATCATACCGGGAAGGCGTGACAGCTTAACGGATAACCCGCGCGCCTGGCTGAGGGACTCGACAAGGGAGAATATCTCATCCCCGGCGTCATCAAGTGACGAACGCCCCATGGCAGCTGCCATGCGGGTGTCAGAGGCAAAGGAATTTATCAGGAGCGGAAATGCCGTTCCTGTATTCTCAAAAAGCAAGGCCCTGCCACCGCTCTTTACCATGCGGTCAGCTATCTCCGTTATCTCCAGTACCGGGTTAACGGGGCAATTGACACGGACAAGTTCGTCACGTGATTCCAGGAAGGAAACAAACTGAGAGAGACCGTTAAATGACATTGAACAACAGGTTTTCACAAATATAGAAATAAAAACTCCGCCCCGGACCGGATCAGGCCCGCCATGGCGGAGTTTTCACAATGCCTGCAGTGTAAGCGGCTATTCGCAGCCGTACACGGAGTTGGCCCCCAGTTCCTCCTCAATACGGAGAAGCTGATTGTACTTGGCAATACGGTCAGTACGGCTGAGTGAACCGGTCTTGATCTGGCCTGAGTTGGTTGCAACGGCAACGTCTGCAATTGTAGAGTCTTCAGTCTCACCCGAACGGTGTGAGGTGACGGTGGTGTAACCTGCCCTGTGAGCCATCTCAATGCAGTTGAGGGTCTCGGTCAGGGTGCCGATCTGGTTCAGCTTGATGAGTATGCTGTTGGCGCAACCCATATTGATCCCCTTTTCGAGGTACTCAACGTTGGTCACGAAGAGGTCATCGCCAACGATCTGGATCTTCGATCCGAGTTTTTCGGTCAGGAGCTTCCATCCCTCCCAGTCATGCTCGCTCATCCCATCCTCAATTGAGTCAATGGGGTATTTTTCAACCAGTTCAGCAAGGTAGTCAACCTGCTGTGCGGGGGTAAGCTTCTTGCCGTTTTCGCCTTCGAATTTTGCATAGTTGTAGATTCCTTCAGCAAAGAATTCACTTGCTGCGCAGTCGAGGGCAATGGTAACATCGGTGCCAGGCTTGTAACCGGCTGCTGAAACAGCCTTTATTATGCTTTCCAGTGCATCCTCGGTACCTTTCAGTACTGGTGCAAAACCACCCTCATCACCCACTGCAGTGCTGAGGCCACGCTCCTTGAGCACCTTCTTGAGTGAATGGAACACTTCTGCTCCCATCCTGAGGCCTTCGGCGAAAGAGGTAGCGCCCTTCGGGCGAATCATAAACTCCTGGAATGCTATGGGAGCATCAGAATGCGAACCACCGTTGATGATGTTCATCATGGGTACAGGAAGCACACGTGCATTGGTCCCTCCGATGTACCTGTACAAAGGCAGACCGTGGTATGCTGCAGCTGCTTTTGCACATGCCAGTGACACACCCAGGATGGCATTTGCTCCAAGGTTGCTTTTGGTGGGTGTACCGTCAAGATCAAGCATCTTCTGGTCAATGCCTATCTGGTCAGTAACATCCATTCCCATTACCTCTTCAGCAATGACATTATTGACATTGTGAACAGCCTTGAGGACTCCCTTGCCAAGGTAGCGGCTTTTGTCGCCGTCGCGAAGCTCGAGAGCCTCGTTCTCACCTGTTGATGCTCCGGATGGCACTGCTGCCCTGCCCGATGCACCGCTGGCTGTTACAACTTCGACCTCGATGGTCGGATTGCCCCTTGAATCAAGGATTTCTCTCGCATGAACACTAACTATCTGACTCATTGTAATTTATATTTTATTTAAACAATCTGCAATATATAAAAAAAAGGGATACGGCCCTGCAGACAATATCCCTTTATCATTTAAGCATGATCTGCTATTCCTTTGATTCTTCTGCTTCCGGTCCCTTTTCCTCAGCCGGGGTTTCACCGTTTTCAGCTGTAGCGGCAGGTGATTTGATTTCGGCCTCAGGAGTTGTATCTGCCGTCTGGGTAGCGGCCTTTGCCTTTGCAGCTGCAGGAGCAGCTGTTTCGGTCACTGCTGCAGTTTCGGCTGTCTTTTTCTTCGGGCTGCGGCGGCGGCGTGATGCCTTGGCTTTGGTACCTTCGCCTGCAAGCATGTTTTCATTGAAATCTACCAGTTCAATTATGCACATCTCAGCCGAGTCACCGGGGCGTGATCCTGTTTTCAGGATGCGGGTGTATCCGCCCGGCCGGCCTGCGATCTTCGGTGCCACCTCCCTGAAGAGTTCGGCAACAGCATTCTTGTTCTCGAGGTAACTGAATACCACCCTGCGTGAATGGGTTGAGTCATCCTTTGATTTTGTGATCAGGGGCTCAACATAGGTCCTCAGCGCGCGTGCCTTGGCAGTGGTGGTGGTTATACGCTTGTGAAGAATGAGTGATGATGCCAGGTTGGCCATCATTGCCTTCCGGTCTGCACTTTTTCTTCCAAGGTGGTTTATAGCATTTAAATGTCGCATTTCTCTCTATCCTTACCTGTTATTAATCTTTGTCGAGTTTGTATTTTACCACGTCCATCCCGAATGAGAGGTTCATTGTCTCCAGGAGCTCGTCAAGTTCGGTGAGTGATTTCTTTCCGAAGTTGCGGAACTTGAGGAGGTCATTCTTATTGAATTTGACCAGGTCACCGAGTGTTTCCACCTCTGCTGCCTTGAGGCAGTTCAGAGCCCTGACGGAAAGGTCAAGGTCAACGAGTTTGGTCTTGAGAAGCTGTCTCATATGGAGGATCTCCTCATCGAACTCTTCATTTGCCATCTTGTCTTCATAGTCGATGGTGATCTTGTCTTCTGAGAAGAGCATGAAGTGGTATATGAGGATTTTTGCTGCCTCCTTGAGAGCGTCCTTTGGGTGAATTGAACCGTCGGTGGTGATCTCGAGGATCAGCTTCTCATAGTCGGTTTTCTGTTCAACCCTGTAGTTTTCAATAGAATATTTGACGTTCCTTATCGGGGTGAAGATTGAGTCAATGGCGATGAGGCCGAATTCAGCTTCAGCGGGCTGGTTCTCCTCGGCGGGGACGTAACCCCTGCCCTTGGAGATATTGATTTCAAACTGCAGCCTGACGTCGGGCTCCATACGGCAGATGACCTGTTCGGGGTTAAGTACCTCGAAGCTGCTCAGTGAGTTGCTGAGGTCACCGGCCCTGAACACTTCCTGTCCGGAGATCTTGACCATTATCTTCTCATTGTCAACGTCTTCAACCATTCTCTTGAAGCGTATCTGCTTCATATTGAGAATGATTTCGGTAACGTCCTCCATCACGCCTGTGATGGTTGAGAACTCATGGTCAACGCCCTCTATCTTGACGGTAGTGATGGCGAATCCTTCCAGTGAGGAGAGGAGTATTCTTCTGAGGGCATTACCCACGGTGATGCCATAGCCGGGTTCAAGCGGGCGGAATTCGAATTTTCCGTACTGGTCGTCCGCTTCCAGTAATATTACTTTATCAGGTTTCTGGAATGCTAATATGGCCATATGAATATTATTACTTAATTACTTGGAGTAAAGTTCAACTATAAGCTGTTCCTTGATATCTTCCGGTATTTCGGTACGTTCAGGGACGCTCATGTATTTTCCGGCCATCTGGGTATCATCCCACTCGAGCCATGCCAGTTTTGAGCGGCGGTTAGTGCCGAGGCAGTCAACGATAACCTCGAGTGATTTTG
>SBFZ01000284.1 GCA_006227095.1 Bacteroidota bacterium
GCAACCCCTATGGTGGCCACCGTTGACCAGGAACTGCCGGTGGAGACAGAAACCACAGCACAGATCACCACTGCGGCAAACAGGAATATTTTGGGATGGAGAATCTCAAGTCCGTAGTAGATCAGCATCGGCACCACGCCGCTGATCATCCAGGTGCCGGCCAGTGATCCGATGAGAAAGAGTATCAGGATTGCCGGCATGGCAGTCCCTATTCCCTTGATGACACGTTCACGGATGAAGAGCCACCTGTAGCCGAGGCTCACCGCAATCACTCCGGCCACTGCTGCAGCCAGTATCAGTGCCATCTGGTTGGCCCCTGACAGAGTGTCATCACGAAAGAACTTTACGTTAAGTGTAAGCAGGATTATCAGTACCGCGATTGGCAGCAGTGACTGCAGCATCGTGGGTGTTTTGTACTGTTTCAGGGACATGTATGCTTTCTGGAATTGAAACGTGCAATTTACTATTTTCCCCGACTTTTCTTGGTTTTGATGACAAAAGATGTTATTTTGTATGGTCATTTTTGCTGACATATGGCTCAATATCCGGACATTTTCAGCATTAATCCCGAGGACAAGATCCCGGGGAAGGGGAGGGTGCTTATTTCGGAGCCCTTCCTTACCGACCGTTTTTTCAACCGTACCATAGTTTTTCTGACGGAACATACGGCTGAGGGTACCGTCGGCTTCATCCTCAACAGGGTGATAGACCTGATGGTCAGCAGTGCCGTTGATGGTTTTGACGGCTGGGATGAACACCTCTCGGTCGGAGGCCCCGTTGCTCCTGATACTCTCCATTATCTTCACACACTGGGCTCAAAAGTGCCTGGCAGCGTGCCGGTGATACCAGGCATATGGTGGGGCGGAGAGATTGATGCCCTTCGGAACCTGATTGCCACCGGCACAATCGGACGTGACCAGGTGCGGTTCTTCCTGGGGTATTCAGGATGGGAAAAGGGTCAGCTTAAACGGGAACTGAATGAAAACTCGTGGATGATTGCCAGGGTGCCTCCCGAAGTGATAATGAAGAGCCGCGGCAACGTATGGCGCGAAGTACTCAGGTCTCTCAACAACAAGTACCGGATCTGGGCTGAGTTCCCCGAATCTCCTGAGATGAACTGACCTTTTTTCTAGTGCATTATCTTGAAAACCAGCTCGCGGAGCAGGTCCCCCGCATCACTTCCCGCTTCGCCAAATCCCTTCGCCTTGAGATCATATGAACGTATCAGCGAGATGATGTTCATGCATGCACCAGGGTTATACAGCGAAGCAGCAGTCCTGAAATCACGCACATAACCGGGATAGGTCTTAAGCATGGCAACCACATTGCCGTCACTCTTGTCTTTCAGGCTGTGAAAAATCAGCACACGACTGAAACTTGAGAAAAGTACTGGAAAGATCAGCGGTATTACCTCTTTCCTGGAATGGCCTGCATAATAGTTCACCACCCTGGCCGCCTTAAGCGGATCACGATACACAATCGCCTTCCACAACTCATTGGGACTGTAGTCCTTGCTTATGCCAATGCTCTTTTCAATTAGTTCGGTGGTAATGCGGGGATTCTCCTTCGGAAGGGAGATAATAAGCTTCTCAAGCTCGTTGGCAATTTTCCCAAGGTCGTTCCCAAGGAATTCCGACAGGAGTCGTGAGGAGTCAGCTCCGGCCATAATCCCCCTGTCAGTCAGATACCTGTCAATCCATCCTGGTATCTGATACTCCGGAACCTTGTCAGATTCAAAATACCACCCTTTTTTTGAAAGCGATTTGTAGAGCGATTTTCTTTTGTCAAGGTCTTCATATTTGTAAGCGATGACCAGGATTGTCGAATTGAGAGGATTCTCAATGTAGACGAGGAGGTCATCTATCTTCTTCAGCTTCTGCGCCTCACGCACAATGACAACCTGCTGGTTGGCCATCATCGGAAAGCGCCGGCAGGTTTCAATGACCTGTGTTACAGTAACATCAAGGCCATAAAGTACGGTCTGGTTGAATGACTTCTCAGACTCATCCAGTACTTTGTCTTCAATGAAATCGGTAATTAGGTCAATATAATAGGGTTCCTTCCCGGCCAGGAAGTAAACAGGTTTATAGATCTTATTACGCAGATCTCTGAGTATCTCCTTGTAGTCTGCTGCCATCAGAACCGGAGGTGTTTGACTGATATCCCGTTTTCCTTGATCTCTGTAAGTGCTTCTATGCCAATGCGAAGATGGGTATCCGAAAACTGGCTGGTAACCTTCTGGTCGCTTACATCGGTTTTGATGCCGGTTGAGATCATCGGCTGGTCAGAGACAAGCAGGAGTGCTCCTGTAGGTATCTCATTTGCAAATCCTACGGTAAATATGGTAGCTGTTTCCATGTCAATGGCCATGGCCCTGGTTTTTACAAGATATTTCTTGAAGCGGTCATCATACTCCCATACCCGCCTGTTTGTGGTATAGACGGTTCCGGTCCAGTATTCAAGGTTGTTTCTGACTATGGCGGCAGAGACGGCGCTCTGCAACTTGAAGGCCGGCAATGCCGGTATCTCAAGCGGAAGATAGTCATTAGAGGTACCATCGCTCCTGATGGCAGCTATCGGAAGAATCAGGTCTCCGAGAGTGTTTTTCTTCTTCAGTCCTCCGCACTTTCCAAGGAACAGCACCGCCTTTGGCATTACTGCGCTCAGAAGGTCCATCACCGTGGCGGCATTCGGACTTCCCATGCCGAAGTTGATGATTGTTATGCCGTCTGCAGTGGCACTGGGCCAGTTCTTGTCCTTTCCTTCAACGGGGACATTGTTCCACCTGGCGAAGGTTTCAACGTAATGGGTAAAGTTTGTAAGAAGAATGAATTCACTGAAGGAGGCGAGCTCCTTTCCCGTGTAGCGGGGCAGCCAGTTGTTGACTATATCTTCCTTGGTTCTCATGTTCTCAAAAGCTGTTTGTTTATATTTGCCCTGCTTAAGGGTAATCAAAAATACAACAAAAGTTGAAACCGCTGAAACTGCCCCCCTGTTCACTGCGCATTAAAGAGGAGCAGGGCACAAGACTCATATATGACCCCCTGCGAAGGAAATATGTGGCTCTGACCCCTGAGGAGTGGGTGAGGCAGCACTTTGTCAATTACCTGACAGGCTGGCTCGGGTATCCTCCCGGGCTGATACGGATTGAAGGTTCATTCAGGCTCAATTCAATGCTTCGCCGTGCAGATATCCTGGTCCATGACAGGGCCGGGGAGCCGGTGCTCATCGTTGAGTGCAAGGCGCCGGAGGTGAAGATCACACAGGAGGTCTTTGACCAGGTGATAAACTACAATTTCAGTTACGGGGTGAGGTACCTTGTGGTTACCAATGGCATAACACACTTCGCAGGGAAAATTGACATCGCAGGGCGAAGTTTTATACTTCTGGATCATATTCCTGATTACAAAACCATTACGCAATCCCAGCCATGATTGATGTAACCTGTGCTGTGATACGCAACGATGAAGGACTCGTCCTGGCCGTTCGAAGGGGTCCGGCGATGGGCAATGCAGGAAAGTGGGAGTTTCCCGGAGGAAAGACCCGGGAGGGGGAGGATCATGAGGATTGCATCATCAGGGAGATAGATGAGGAACTGGGGATGGATATAGTAATCTGCGGAAGGCTCGATGCCGTTGTACATGATTACGGTGATAAGAAGATAAGGCTGATACCGTTCCTGTGTGACACTCTCTCATCAAAACCGGTTTTGCGCGAGCATGACAGTTACCTGTGGATGAAGCCGGCAGAGCTGCTGACGCTTGATATGACTGCAGCAGACATTCCCGTTGCCGGGCAGTATGCTGCAGGACACAGCTGCGAACCGGAACAAGACACAGGGCAGGAGATACAGCAGCTTACAGCCCAGGCAGGAGTGGAGCTGGCAAGGATGATGGGGAGGGTCAGCAGCGTGGAGGAGATAACTATGATTGCCCAGTCAGCTGTCAACGATTCCGTATTGTTGTCACAGCTGGTAACTCTCTCCTCAAGCACTGAACCAAGGGTAGGATTCATGTCCTCATGGGCTCTCTCCAAAGTGGTGGATGTTGACGCGAAGGTGATGGTACCGTTCCTTCCGCTGATAGTTGATGCACTCCCCTCCGCACCAAATGAGAGTGTTCAGAGGTCGTTCATGAGGGTGCTGACGAAGAGCGACCTGAATGACATTCCGCAGTCACATCATGCCAGGCTGATCGATTACTGCATGGCGGCCATGAGAGAGCCGGGTGAGCCGGTGGCACCCAAAGCATATGGCATGGAGATACTGGCGTCGTTCTGCACGTTATATCCCGAGATGTCCAACGAGGTCATCGGAGCAGTGCAGCTTATCATAAATGATGCCTCTGGAGGAATGAAGGCTGCAGGGCGGAAGATCATTTCAAAACTTTCTTTATCCACGATGTCATCAGCTCCATCGCGGCGGGAGAGAAGGTCTCCTCAATCTTGACATATTCATCAGGTGTCCCCTTTTCTGCTGTCTGGAAGAGATGATTCAGTCCCGGAAGGACAACAGTCTTTACCTTGCGGTTGCCTCCCCTGCGAAGTGCAGCCTTGATGGCGGGAAGGTTCATCCCCTGGTCTACCTGCAGATCCTTATCGCCGTTCAGGGCAAGCACGGGGCACTTCACTTCCGACCAGAACTGTGCCGGGTCAGTGGCAATGAAATAGCGCATCCACGGATTATTCAGTGATACCAGACCCTGGGTGAATTCTGACATCTTCGTCTTTCGTTCTTCCGCCCCAAGGCCCTTCCTGTCAAGTTCCTTCCCGTACCATTCCATGGCATCCTTCGCAAATTTCCGAAGGTCAGGCTCATCAACCACCATCCGGTAGAGTTGGCTGTTGCTTGCCAGCGTCTCATCTATCTCTGCCTGAGCGGTACCGCTTGCTGCCAGGATATCCTGCGCCTGTTTGAGAAGAACTTCATATCCCTTTACACCGGGACCGGCGAGTGAGACAATGAATGAAACATTCCTGTTCCGTGACGCAACTATAGGGGCTATGAGCCCTCCCTCGCTGTGGCCGGCCAGCCCGATCTTCCTGCTGTCTATCTCCGGGCGCTGCAAAAGGTATGTCAGTGCAGCTTCAGCATCATCGGCAAAGGTGAGTGAGGTGGCATCATTGGTTCTGCCCTTCGATTTGCCCATACCCCTGTCGTCATACCTGAGTACAGCTATTCCGTTCCGGGTCAGATAATCCGCAAGTACAAGAAAAGGTTTATGGAGGAAAATAGTTTCATCCCGGTCCTGCTGGCCTGAACCTGATATCAGGATAACCGCCGGAAAGGGTCCGTCGCCCTCAGGGATCGTCAGCGTTCCTGCCAGGCTGAAGTTCTCAACAGGATTCATGAAGGTGACCTCCTCCTCGCGGTACGGATATGGCGGCTTTGGTTCCTGGGGACGGTTATGTACAATCGGTTTAGCCCCCTTTTTCATGATGAGGTCACTGGAGCGACCAAGCTGTGTCCATTTTCCGGTGATAAGCGAATCACCGCTCATTCCTCCCCGGTAGTACCCTTTTACCATGGGGATATCGACCATCACAGTGTCACCTGCGAGAGTGACCCTCCCGCAGGGAATACCTAATGCTGCCTGGTCCGGAGAATCAAGGGTGGCGCTGATTGTATCTGCCTCAGTCATTTTGAAATGAAGCACCAGGTTCAGTTCGCCGGCCAGGGTCTTCAGTACCCCTGACC